>JAIROW010000223.1 GCA_031257315.1 Prevotellaceae bacterium | reverse complement strand
TCTTTTACCGTTACTGTATGTGCGCCGGCGTTAAGCAGCTCTGTTTTTGCAACGCTGGCGTCGTTTGCCGCAAAATTAATGTATGCTCCGCCGTTCAGACTGTATTTATACGGTTGTACACCGCCGCTAACGGTTATTCTCAACCTGCCATGCTCTCCATAACACCGTATTACACTGTCTGTTGAGACTGTTACCGTAAGAGGCGCTGGCTCGGTAAGTATTACCGTTAATGTATCATAACAGCCGCGACTGTCGCTGACTTTGACACGGTATTCTCCACTGCCAAGATTTTCTGCTGTACGTGTTAAAATATTAAGCGTCTGTCCGTTTTGTTGCCATTCATAAGTATAACCGCCTCCGGAAGGCGTTGTCCCGCCTTCTGCTGTTACGGTTATTCTGCCGTTGGTTCTTCCGTATCCTGTCGGATTTTCGGAGGAGGCGCTTATAATTTTAACCGGTTGAGCCGGCTGCGAAACTGTCATTTCATTAATTTGACCGTTGGCTTTTGGCACGCAGCCGTTACCGTCTTGAAGCTCGACAGCGTATGTTCCGGCAGTTAAACCGGTGATATTGTGAGTTCCTGTTGCGGCAACCTGTACCGTGCCTGTTTTGCCGCTGCCAGAATAATACAGTTTATACGGAGCCGTACCGCCGCCAATATTTACCCGTATCGTTCCGTCCGCGCCTCCATAACACTGAACGTCTGACTTTCCTGCAAGGGATAATGTCAGCTCAGGAGGGTCTGTTACTTTTACTGTTTTTTTATGTCCGTCCGCGCCGGTATAGGTTGTACCTGTGTTGTCATTTGGTTTGTTCGGGTCAAACGGATATTTGCCAAGCAAACCGAAAGTATATGTACTGTCTTTAAGTCCTGTAACTGTATAAGTATTGCCGGCATCAAGCGAGGTTATATTGGAAGTTGACATTCTAAGCTCAAACTGGTTATGTTTATTCATAAATCCTATGTTTAGCGATTCATTTTCCAGTAGCGGTTCGCTGAATGTTAATTTCACTTTCGCATTGCTTTCTCCCGCACAAAGATTCGGTATGACTTCGGCTTTCGTTATGGTGGGAGATGATTTCATACCGTCAAGTATAATGATGTTTTCGGATTGTTTGTACTTGTAGTTAAGACGTACCCATATCTGTTGTTTATTTAAAATAACATTGTTAAAATCACTCTCGCTCATTAAATCTTGTCCGCATATTGAAATAAACGGTTTGCTGCCGCTATAAGAAATGCGTTGCCATGCTCCAGATGCTCCTCCTATCTTATACTCCCATCCGAAACCACTGGAAGAAGGATAATTTTCATTTGTAAAGATATTTATTTTGTGCTCGTATGAAAGAATATTTTTATCGCCGAAAAAAAGACTTGTATAACCCAAAGTAATTTTGGACGGATATATTTTGACTGTCAAACTACCGGAACATCCACATATTTCTCCATATAATCGAGGATAAATATTTGATGTATATGTTTGTTCATAAATTCCTTCATAAAAATCTGGAAAAATAGGTATTTCAAAATCCATTGCTGCTTCCCATGATCCAATTATTAATTTTACAATTTTGTTACTGTATGAAAAATTTGTTGTATTTTTGATTTTCATTATATTAGTATTGTGTAAGGAACCAGTAGGTTGAGTTATACCTAAATATAATGTATTATGATTTTGTAACTCTGCCTCTACTCTACTGAAAGCCTGGTGATAAGGAGAATATAATGTTCCTTCTATTTCTATGGTATATTCCAAATCTGTCGTTTGCGCATATCCACTGTTTATCATGCCCAAAAATAACATGATATAACAGAAGATAAAATGCTCTTTATAAACTGTTTTCATAAAAAAAATTAACTTTTTCATATCTTTATTTTATCTAATAATTATTTATATCATATAAACGCTGTGTTCTGTAAAATAAATGCCAAAGTTATAACTTTTTTTTGAAATTTTAACTTTTTTGAAAAAAAAAATGCGTAGTCGTCGGGAAAGCGTATTTTCTGGTCGTTCTTTTTGTCGCTGAAATCGAAGACCGTATGATATTAATTTTTCAGACGTTTGTCCTGAAAAAATATTATCCATTTGAAAACCTTGCATAAAATATTTACCTTTGCAGTTTGTCTGATAAATAGATAAACGTATGTTGGAATGTGGTATTTGTGTAAAAATAAGAATATTATCCGTTTAAAGGAAACTTCCGGTAATTCGGATTTTTCGAGTTTTGAGATAGTGCAAAACATCGAAATCGTAGTCTTTTTTAAACGGGTTCTAACAAAATATTGTATTCGCAGGAACATGCTAAAAAAAACAACATGTAACAAATAATAGATAAAATAAATAAGACATGGGAACAGAATTTGAATCTGAAAAATCAATAGGACTTGCGTCCGACCACGCGGGATACCGGTTAAAGGCGTATCTCGAAGCCAGACTGACGGACTGGGGGTATCGGGTCGTGGATTTTGGCGCTTATTCCGACGACAGCGTCGATTATCCCGATTTTGCTCACCGTCTGGGAAATGCTATTGACGGCAATGAATTGAAAATGGGAGTTGCCGTATGCTCTTCGGGCAATGGAATTAATATCGCTCTGAACAGACACGTAAATGTCAGAGCTGCAATATGCTGGAACGAGGAGCTTGCAGCCCTTGCACGCGAGCATAACGACGCAAATGTGTGTACTTTTCCCGCCCGATACTTGGACGGCGAGCAGGCTGAAAAAATCCTGAAAATATTTATTTCCACCGGTTTCAGCGAAGACGACAGACACAGGAGAAGAATCAATAAAATTAATTTATTATAATATTATATAATGATATTTTTTACAAACCAGAATACGCATTTTAAATTTAATAAAAAACGTCAGACAAGACTGGCAATTTCAAAACTGCTTGATATGGAAAATTTTCAGACAGGCGAAGTATCTGTTGTTTTCTGTACCGACGAGTTTTTGCAGGAAATAAACAGCAAATATCTGAACCATGATACTCTTACAGACGTTATTACATTTAATTATAACGAAGGACGCCGCATTTCGGGAGAAGCGTTTATAAGCGTTGAACGTGTAGCCGAAAATGCCGCCGAATACAAAACTTCATTCGACGAAGAACTGGACAGAGTCATATATCATGCAATTTTACATTTGTGCGGATACGACGACAAAACTCCGGAAGATGAACAGATAATGCGGACAAAAGAAGATTATTACCTGAAATATCTAAATCAGAATGATTAGAGATACAGACAGAGAACTGATTAAAAAGGCGCTGGCGCAGGACCAGAAAGCATACAGCCGTTTATTGTCGCGATACAGGGACAATATATTTTACTATATTCTGCGAATGACCGGCAACAAAACCGACGCCACAGACCTTACTCAGGAAACGTTTGACAAGGCTTTCCGAAATCTGGACAGGTACAACGAGCAGTACGCATTCAGTACATGGCTGTTTAAAATTGCGCGAAATTCGACAATTGACTATGTAAGAAAACTCAAACTGAATATTTTGCACATAAACAACGGCGCAGACGAAGATGCGACCGTAAGCGAACATCTTCTACATTCTGCCGCTCCAAATCCCGAAGAAAACATGATACAGATGCAGGAAGAATCGATGCTGCTCTGTCATATCGAATCGATGAAACCGAAATATCGCCGGCTGATTGAACTTCGATACATAAAGGAATATGCGTATGAAGAAATATCCAAAGAGCTTGATATTCCGCTGGGAACAGTTAAAACGCAACTGTTCAGAGCAAAAAATATTCTTGCCGAAAAAATACTTGCCACAAGCGACAAAGAAATGCTTTCGGAACTGAATTTGTCGTAAACAGAACAGATTATGAGCTGCTCTGTCTGAAATCAGTCGCCAGCTGTTCAATAAAATTTGCGTATCCGTCTATGGCGTTCTCTATTTCTGCAATATGTATAAATTCGTCGGCAGTGTGAGAACGCGCAGATTCTCCCGGTCCCATTTTTACAGCCGGTACGCTTATACGCGAAATATCCGAAGTTGTGGGAGAAACGTAACACGGAATATTTAGTTTTTTTGCCGTTTTTGCCAGAATATGTTCTTCTGAAATTGCAGACGCTTTTAAATGCAGCGAACGCGGCGTTACCCTGCATTTTACATTTTGCCGGACTGTTTCTGCGATTTCTTCGTTGCTGTAACAGTCAACGGGTCTTATATCGACAACAAATTTACATTCCGACGGAACTACATTATGCTGAGTTCCGGCATTTACAACTGTAACGTTCATTTTAACTTCGCCCATAAGTTTTGAAACTTTGGGAAATCTGAAATTCCGAAACCACAGAATATCGTCAATTGCTTCGTATATGGCATTTTTGCCTTCGTTACGGGCAGCGTGTCCGGCGATTCCCTCCGAAACGCAGTCCAGAACAATCAGTCCTCGCTCGGCAAGCGCAACATTCATTCCGGTAGGTTCTCCAACAATGGCAAAATCCACGTTTCCAAGATGATTCCAAAGCGCCGATATTCCGTTTTTTCCAATGGCTTCTTCTTCCGCTGTCAGAGCGAGAATCAGATTAAACGGGAGTTCGCGGTCATAAAATCTGCAAAAAACCGTTATCAGCGACGTTAACGAGCCGCCGGCATCGTTACTGCCCAGTCCGTACAGTTTTCCGTTTTCGATAACTGCTTCAAATGGATTTACGGTATAAGACTGCGACGGTTTAACAGTGTCGTGATGTGAATTTAACAGCAATACTGGCTTGTCAGGCGAAAATTGACGGTTTTTAGCCCATACATTGTTTTTGTATCGGTACGTTTCGATATTTTTTGAATTTAAAAAATCGTATATCGTATCGGCTGTTTTATCTTCTTCGCCTGAAAACGAGGGAATTGAAATCAGGGTTTTTAATAATTCTATTGTTTCGGTATATTTATTCACAGTACATTAGATATATTTAAAATTCATCGAATTGCAATTCGCCGTTATCAAAAGCAGCGCCTCCGCTTCCTGAAAACCAGTCGGGAAGCGTCATAAAATTAAATCCGTTTTTCATTACGTTCATCGGAGTATGGATATGACCGATTATGACAAAATCATAATTTCCGCTTTTTACTTTTTTGCAGACGTATCCGTAAAGCCGTTCAAACTGCTGAGGCGTTATTGGGCTGTGTTTCTTTCTGTTGCTTTTAGACCACGCATGTGCAAACGACAATCCGAAAAACGGATGTATGCCTGAATACATTTTCTGTAAGAATTTGTTTGTAAAGATACTGCGTAGCGCCATGTGCATTTTGTTGTCGGTATCAAGCGCGTCTCCGTGAGCCAGATAGAATTTTTTCCCGTTTAAATT
Source organism: Prevotellaceae bacterium (assembly GCA_031257315.1). Lineage (GTDB taxonomy): Bacteria > Bacteroidota > Bacteroidia > Bacteroidales > UBA932 > JAIRLF01. The sequence continues at coordinate 4,157 of JAIROW010000223.1, read as the reverse complement.
GACCGACAGGTCTGTTGAGTGGATAACAGCGCCCGTTTCCGAAGCGAGATAATCGCGCATCCAGAGGTCGTGATTTCCGGCAAAAAGGTGTACGGGAATACCTGCGTCCGTCAGTTCGGCGATTTTGCCCAGAGTTCTCACAAATCCTTTCGGCACAACTTTTCTGTATTCAAACCAGAAATCGAAAATATCGCCCAGTAAAAATATTTCAGCAGCGTCGGACTTGATTTTGTCCAGCCAGTTGACAAAGCGTTTTTCACGCTCGCGCGATTCGTTTTCGGGCGGCAGACCAAGATGTACGTCTGCCGCAAAATAATATTTCACAGCGGTTTATTTTTCGTTAAGAATCAACATTGCGTCGCCATACACTCCAAACTTGTATTTTTCTTTGACAGCCGTAAAATAGGCATCCATCACTGCATTGTAGCCTCCAAACGAGGTTACGTTCATCAGCAGGGTTGAAAGCGGCGGGTGCAGATTTGTAATGAGCGCATCGGGTACTATACATTCGTAGGGTGGAAAAATAAACTTGTTTGTCCAGCCTTCAACCGATTTCAGGTATCCCTGCGTTGTATATGAACTTTCCAAAGCTCTGAGTACGGTAGTGCCGACGGCGCATATTCGGTTTCCGGCGTCTTTGGCTGTATTTACAATATTTTCGGTTTCTTCGGGAATAAGCATCTGTTCCGAATCCATTTTGTGTTTGCTCAGGTCTTCGACGTCGATTTCTCTGAAAACGCCCAGTCCCATGTGCAGAGTAATTTCTGCGGTATTAATTCCCTTGATTTCCATTCTTTTAAACAGTTCGCGGCTGAAATGCAGACCTGCGTATGGAGCAGAAACAGCGCCTTCGTGTTTTGCAAAAATGGTTTGATAGCGTTCCGTATCAAGCGATTCTACTTTTTTGCGCACCCATCGCGGCAGCGGAATCTCGCCCAGCTTAAAGAGTGCGGTTTTAAACTCGTCGTAATTACCGTCGTAAAGAAACCGTAGCGTGCGACCTCTTGACGTGGTATTGTCGATGACTTCGGCAATCATTGAATCGTTATTGCCGAAATAGAGTTTGTTTCCAATTCTGATTTTTCGCGCCGGATCGACCAGAACGTCCCAGAGACGCTGTTCCTTGTTCAGTTCTCTCAGCAGAAATACTTCGATTTCGGCGCCGGTTTTCTCCTTGTTTCCGTACAGACGGGCTGGAAAAACTTTCGTATTGTTGAAAACCATCACATCGTTTTCGTTAAAATAATTGAGAATATTCTTAAATACGTCATGCTCGATTTTCCCCGTTTTTTTACGTAAAACCATCAGCCGCGATTCGTCCCTGTGTTTCGCAGGATATTTTGCAATCAGGTCAGGAGGCAGTTTAAATTCAAATTGTGATAATTTCATATATAACCAAATTTATAAAAAAAAACAAATAAAAAATGTCTTTTATACGAAGCGTTTTCAGTTTTGTTTCGTTTTGTCCGGTTTTTTTTTTTGAAGCGCACTGTGAAAAGACTTTAAAACCGTATTGCAGATACGTCGAGCAGCAGAGAAAAGACGCTGCCTTTTCTCTGCTGCTAATTGCTTTTGACGTATATTGTCTGACTATTTCAGAACAATTTCTTCGGCGTCGCCAAAACTGTCGTAACCGGATACGATTACCTTGTCGCCCGATTTCAGTCCGTCGAGTATTTCGTACTGGCGCGGATTTTGACGACCGACAGAAATCGGAGTTCTACGCGCTCTGTCGCCCGTTTCGTTGAGTTTGAAGATCCACTGTCCTCCGGTGTTCTGAAAAAAATTGCCCTTGACGATAACCAGCGCGTCTTCGGGCTGTTCGAGTTCTATCTGTACGCGATAGCTTTTTCCGATACGGATATTTTCTATCGTTTTGCCGGTGAATATCAAATCAATTTCAAACTGCCGGTCTCGAATTTCGGGGTTGATTTTTGTTATTTTTAGCGGGAATTTTTCGCCCTGCCATGTAATTGTCGCCGGAAGTCCGGTTATAATTCTGTCGATATAATATTCATTTATTCGGGTACTGATTTTTATTTCGTCAACAATTTTCAGCTCGCCGATACTTGTTCCGGCAGATACTCTTTCGCCCGGTATAACGCTTACGTGGCTCAGCTGCCCGTTTATCGGGGCGCGGACAATCAGGTTGTTCAGACGTTCCCGACTTTGCTCGAACCGTTTTTCCACGTGGCTGAGATCGTTCTTCATCAAATCGATTTGCACGGTGTTTAACAGCGAATCGTGCTGCAATTCTTCCAAAATCAGACGGGTATTTTCTTTGGTAAACAGAAATTCGCCCAGAGCGACTTCGTACTGCGCCTTGCTTTTGATTCCGATATTGTATTCTTCCTGATTGAGGGTATTTTCCTTTGTCAGACGTTCCAACTTGTAGATTGTTTCCAGACTCTGGCGTTTGAGTTCGGACGATCTCCGTTCAATCTGAATCTGTTTTTCTTTGTAGTTTATCTGCTGTTTAAGCAGTATGTCCCGTTCGTCTTCGATGGAGCGCACAAGTTCGGGATTGCTCAGGACTATGATTGTGTCGCCGATTTTCAGAAGGCTGCCGTCTTCGGCAACAATTCGTTCGACCGTACCTGTTTCGAGACTGTTCAGCTTCACGGTCAGTTTTGGCTGTACGACGCCTTCCACGTCGAGATATTCCATGAATTTGTCGTTTTTTACTTCCGCAAATTCCAGTTTGTCGGCTTCGTAGCGCAAACGTCGGGGGCTGACTCCGGCAGCAAGCATGTAAACGAGAAATGCTGCTAATACTGTTCCGGCAATAATGTGGTATCTGTATTTTACCGTCCAGTGTTTCTTTTTTAACTGTATATCCATATTTTTATTGTATTAAAAGTTTATAATCTTCGGTAATGGGAATGTGTTTTTCAAAGTCGAACAGCGTCAGGCTGCGAAGCATGTAGTATAGCGACCAGTAATTGTATAACGTGTTTATATAATTGCGTTTGGCGGCGTCCTTTTCGGAAATTGACGCATTCAGGTCAAGGATTGTTGATTTGCCGAGCAGAAACAGTTTTCGGGCAACGTCGCTGCGGCGACCGGCAGTATAGTCTGCTTTGGCGGCAACGTTCAGCTGATTCGATTGCAGGTTGAACTGCTTGACTATTCGCGCGATATTTCTCTCCATACTGTTCATCTGCTGTTCTGTCTGTTCGTAAACCATATCGCGTTTCGATTTTGCCACCTGTACCTGTCCCTTTCTCCGTCCCCAGTCTAAAATTGGCAGCCTGATACTCATTTCGACATACTGCTGATTTAATGGATTTTTATAGACGGCTTCCACGTTTGTTCCGATTTGCGCCAGTCCGAACTGAACGTACAGGTCGGCTTTCAGTCCGGCATCTGCTTTGGCATAAGCCACGTTGCTTTCGCTTTCAAGTTTCTGTCCCTGCATTTTCAGTATTTCGGGGCTGTTGTTCATTACATGCCTCGTGGCTTCGGACAGGTCAACGTGTTTCAGCGAAATATCGTCTTCGACAACGGCTTCAATTGTCGCCGAATTTTTGACGCCCAGATATGCGCGGAGGTCGTCCATGCTGTCATCAACCGACAGCTGCGCGTTAAGCCTGTTGCTTTCTTCGTTCAGCATGTTGATTTCCAGCTGAAGCATGTCGTTTTCGGTCATGGTGCCAATGTCGTAGTGTCCTTTTGCAAACAGGTACAGAGTATCGGCATTGTTGTAATTTGTGCGGGCAATTTCCAGATTGGTCTGCGCCCGCGCCAGAGTGAAAAATTTCCTTGCCGTCTCTGCCGAAACTAATTCCATTGTTTCCGTATATGACTTTTTTGCAGCTTCGAAGCGCAGGGGTTCAATCTTTCTGTCCCACTTCAAACTGTTGTGTCCAAAAAACGACTGTCGATAACCGGCAATAATCGGCGTCGATTTGTAGGACGACTGTTTGTTGTCCAGTTCATCAAGACGCTGCAAATTTGTCTGTACAAACAGATTGCCTCCGGTCAGCGCTATATTCTGGCTTACCGAAAGCGAAACGTCCGTCCGAAGCTGATTTTGCTGTACATAAAGCGCCGTCCCGTCTCCCTGCGTAACAACGTTGATGCTGTGGTTGAAATTGGGAGTGGAATTGAGCGTCAGAGAAGGCAGGTAATTTGCCTTGTAATAACAGTAGTTCCAG
>JAIROW010000220.1 GCA_031257315.1 Prevotellaceae bacterium | reverse complement strand
CCGCAACGTATGACACTCCATACGGACAAATCATCTCGGCATGGGAAAAAGACGCTGCCGAATTTCGCCTGCACGTAGAAATCCCGGCCAACACATCCGCCATGGTTTACTTCCCCGTTGCTGACCTTTCCGGCCTGACCGAAAACGGAAAATCCTTCCGCGCCCAATCCGTCGCCGACGCAAATGGACGCAAAGCCATAAAAATCGGATCGGGAACGTACCGGTTTGCCGTGCCGATCAGGTAAAATATATATGGAACGCCGGTACGCGATGGTGAAATCCATGCGTACCGGCTTCTTTCTATTTTTTTGGGGACACGCCATATTTTTGATTCTTTATTGATAAAGCTATAAATCAATCTGTTATGTTTTATTCTGCAATATTTTTTGAAAATCCACATTCTGATTTTTAGAATTAATGATATTTTCCGTTCAAACAAATCGGAGTAAAACAGAAAAATTATTCGGGAATTATTCAGAAAGAACTGACAATAAACGATTTATTTGATTGAAAAATGGTTTGATTTCAAAATCACAATCCATTAAAAACAGGCAACAGAATAATAACACAAGGCGCTCCCGCTGTATAGTGGAAGGTTTTGTCGTTATAAACTGTTGATAATGCGTGTCAAGAATGTGATAGGAGTTTGTAATTAACTGATTACCTGCGAAAATTTGGGGATTGTGCCGGTAATTTTATTTTAAAAGGAGGCTGCCAAAAACAGCCTCCTTTTCACAAAAAAAGTTCATTTTACAGAATACAAATCTGCAATTATCAGTCTCCGTATCCCGGATTTTGCTGATTTGCAAAACCGCCTTTACGGAACTCGTTTATAGCAGAAGAAGGTAATGGAAACAAATGTGAATTTGCTTCTCCAAGTATATCAAGATGAGCTTTGGATTTACCATAGTCTTCACATTTTTTCGCCATTGTTGCTGCATAAACGTTATTGCGAATCAGGTCTTGACGGCGGCAGCCTTCATACCATAATTCGTGAGCACGCTCCCACAGCAGTTTTTCCACAAAAGTATTTACATCGGGGAGATCGGCTGCCGTATATGCTGTAAGTCCTGCGCGTGTGCGTACCTGATTGAGCAGATCAATAGCCTCTCCGGTAACAGAATTGCTCTTTTTTACAATGGCTTCCGCAAGCAGAGTGATTACGTCGGCATAGCGATAGATAATCCAGTCGGTAACACAGTCGCCTCCGGGACATTTATACACTTCGTATTTTAACGGAAGATATTTTCCGCTCCCCTGATCTTCAATGACTGCACCGCCTTTGCGCTGGTCGCCAGCTTCAAATGTCTGATAGAATGATGGAGAGATTTTAAATCCGCCCCAGTCAACTACCGTAAAATACCAGTAATTCATTGCATGATCGACAGCCAGATTTACAGCCCATACGGTTTCGCTGTTGCCCTCATTAGCATCGCTGAAAATATTGGCGTATGCCGACTCCATATCGCCTTTGTCTCTTACAAGAGCATAACCATATTCTGGCTTCATGAGTTCCCTGCCTTCGATTTCGGCATTTGTCCAATCTTTAGTCTGCATATATAATTTGAGCAGCAGCGTATGACACAGCCCTCTCGTGAAACGTCCATAGTCGGCGCTTCCGTACTGAATTGTTGTAGGCAATACGTTTTTGGCGCTGTTCAGTTTGTTTTTTATATAATTGACTGTTTCGTCGCTGCTTTTGCGCGGCAGGATTATTCCTTCCTGTGGATTTTTAAGCGTTTCCAAATCGGCAATAACAAGTCCGCCATAAAAATCCCATAGCATAAATGCCATGAATCCCTGTGCACATTCCAGTTCGGCAATATAACGCGCTTGGAGGTTTTCGTCCATTATAATGCCTTTAATACGGCTAATGGCAAGTTCCATTTTGCTTAACTGGTTTATGCTACCCCACTTTGTGCGCGGGTTGTATGCAGATGCATCACCTGTGCGTTCGGTGCCGTCAAACATGGCAAATTCCAATGGTCCCCATGTTTCTTCAGCCCATGAGCAGTAGCCGAAATCAGTTGCAATATCGGCAAGCGCAAAAAAACCGTTTGACGAACTGAATGCGTTACCCCAGCCGTCTGCACTGAATGGCGAGTATGCGGCGCCGGTAAGTATGTCGTAGGCGTCACGTTCAGTAACTGGATACAGGTCTGAAGAAATCTGGCTGTATTCTTCCGACGTCAAATTGCAGCCCGCAAACAGCACTGATGCTGCAAATATTATTATGTTGAAAAATAATGTCTTTCTCATAATTATCTTATTATTTTAATATCAAAAAAATTAAACTAAAATTTCACATCCAGTCCAAAACTGAATGTTCTCACATTTGGATATGAAGCGCTCAAATTGTTTGCTGCCGAATTAGGATTATAGTCCGTTTCCGGATCAAGCCCGTTCCAGTTGCTGATAACGAATGGATTGTTAACACTGAAATTGACTCTTATACTTCCGACATACTTTTTAAGTGCTGGAATCGTATAACCAAGTGTGATATTGCGGCACCGCAGATACGACACCTTTTTCAGGAAATAATCGCCACGACTTTCGCCTCCGGAAACAGCCAGTATGTTTGGTACGCTGGTATTCTGATTGTCCATTGTCCAGCTGTTAAGAGCATTCTTTGAGAGGTTTTTAAATCCAAGTCTGCCACCGCTTGAATATGTCAAGTAGCGGTATGGAATTATATCGTCATAGTAGCTTACGTCTCGCCAGCGTCCAAACTCGCCATAAAGATAAATGTTGAAGTCAAAATTTTTCCAGCGCAACGTGTTGTTGAAACCGAAAGAGAAGTCGGGGTCGCTGCTGCCAACAAGCTCGCGATCGTACTGGTCAATTTTATTGGGATTGCCCTCTTCATCGTGCAGGTTTTTAATTTTCACCTGACCGGGCAACAATGCAGGCTGCCATTCGGGAGCAGCTTCTCCGGGTTTGAGCAGTCCATTACTTCTATAATAGAACATTGCGCGAATAGGGTCGTTAACGTTCTCATACACATAAGGATTCCAAGATGGAGAGCGCTCTTTCCAGCGGTCTTCGTAGTGGTAATACGTCAGGTCGCTTGTCCACACAAAATCAGGTCGTTGAATATTTACCGTATTCAAGGTAATTTCAATACCTTTGCCCTGCGTTGAGCCGATGTTGCCATACATACTTGTACGTTCACCGTAACTCGGCAGCGGCAGAGTTGCCAGCAGGTCGGAAATGACCCTGTTGTAGTATTCCATCGAAAGATTGATGCGGTTGCCTACTAATCCAAGCTCCAGCCCAATATTCCATTCGGTTGTCGTTTCCCATGTTATTGCAGGATTCCCTATATTTGTAACCACGATACCTCCTGCGCCGTTATTTCCAAAAACGTATCCGTAATCGCTACTGCCAAAATAATCCTGAGTCCTGTTGCCAACACTGGAATTACCGGTTTGTCCATAGCCTGCACGCAGTTTTCCATTAGACAGTACCGACTTTATACTTTCCATAAACGATTCTTCCGTGAATCGCCATCCTGCGCTCACACTTGGAAATATACCCCAGCGATTACCTGGATTAAAGTTGCTTGCACCATCGGTACGAACAGTTGCCGTAAGCAAATATTTGTCGTCAAACGAATAATTCAGACGTCCAAATACCGAAGCCAAAGCGCTACGCGAAGCCGAAGACCCTACGCTCTTGTTTTTCGTGCCGTTAGCCATATTATTATACAAAAATCCGTCAATAGAAAAATATTCTGAAGAGCCTCTAAACCATTCGTTTGTAAAACGTTGATATTCATAACCAGCCAAAATGGTAAAACTATGTTTATTAATGGTTTTCATATAGTTTGCCGTCAATGAAAGCAAATAGTCCAGTCCGTCCGACTGTTCTTGCGATGCTATACCTCCCTTTCGTTCACCCTGCAATGTAGTAGATGGAATATAGTTTTTTCGTTTTGCGCTTCTGCGGTCAAATCCCATCGTGCCTTTCAGCGTTAATCCGGAAATGGGTTCCACTAACAAATATCCCGAACTTAAAACACGATCTTTTGTTGTGTTGTCGGTAATCTCCAAAAGCGATACAGGATTTGGTGTCAGGGAATATGTTTCTGATTTTGTAAATTTGCCGTCGGCGCCGCGCACAGGCAGTCCGGGGTCAAAAAACAATGCAGATGCAATAAGTCCTGAACCTTCATTGTCGCTCATGCCAAGTGGTACATTGGAATACTGATTACGGCTCAGATTCAGCGACAATCCCGCTTTAACATATTTGCTGATTTGATAGTCGTTGTTCAAATTCAATGTCAGACGATTCATATCGCTGTTTTTCAAAATACCCTGCTGGTCAAAATAATTTAGAGATGCAAGAAATTTGGACTTATCGTTGCCGCCATTAAGCGACAGATTGTGAGAATGTTGAATACCTGTTCTTGTTATTTCATTCATCCAATCGGTAGTTTTTGCGCTGGCGATTTCACCGGCGCTGTAAAGTTTTGCCTGCGCTCTGTCTTCCGCCATCCACTGTTCAAACGGTTTGAATGTAGCTGGGGGCGTTATATAACCGGCATAAATTCCCTGTGCGTATGTTCTGCGCCACATTTCCTGGAAATACATATTATTTACCTTCATATATTCGGCGGCATCCAGCATTTCATACTGATTAGCCATTGTTTGCATAGAAACATTGCCCGAATATGACACCTGCAATTTGCCTTCCTTGCCACGCTTGGTGGTAACAATAATTACTCCGTGTCCTGCACGTGAGCCGTAGATAGCCGTTGCTGAAGCATCTTTGAGAACTTCAATGCTCTCAATATCGGCTGGGTTAATCATTTCCAATGCATTGTCCATACTGCCTGCTTCATAATATGCACCACTAAGCGACGAAGATCGAGATACAGGGAACCCGTCAATAATAATAAGCGGCTCGTTGCTCGCATTGATAGACGTTGCGCCCCTGATACGCAACGACGCGCCAGCTCCGGGTTGCGCCGTAGCCTGCGTTACCCGCAATCCTGCCGCTTTGCCTGCAAGAGCATGACTCGCTGTAGAAAAAGTGCCAACGGGCGCATCGCCCATTTTCACGGACGATACAGCGCCTGTGAGGTCGCGCTTGCGCTGTACGCCGTAGCCGACTACGACTATCTCTTCGAGATTTTCAGCTTCTTCGACAAGCGTAATGTCGATTACAGTTCTTCCACCTGCGCTAAATTCCTGCGGAACAAAGCCCAGCATTGAGAACACCAGCACATTGTCTGCGCCGGTTGTGTTGATGGAATAACTTCCGTCAGTACCGGTCGATACGCCTACGTTTGTTCCCTTTACTACAACGGAAACTCCCGCTACCGGCGTTCCCGATTCGTTGGAAACTTTTCCCGTAATTTTTCCCTGAGAATACAGAGAAAGCGAACATCCGCATATAAACGCTGTAATTATAATTTTGCGTAGCGTGTTCGTCTTGAATAAACTCAATAATTTCCTATTCATACTATTATTTATCAAATTTTAATTTAATAACTGTTTTAATATTTTATTTTACGATTTGTCAGGCTGTCAAATTTTAATTTATTGACATTAAAATTAATTTATAATACCTTTCACATAAGCAGTACATTTAAAAAGATTGGACAATAAAAAAACGGATTTCTCCGAACAGTTATTTCTAACCGTCCGAAAAAATCCGCTATATATTTTGAAGATTTTTTCCCCTGACAATACGGGGGAAAACCTGTAACTATCTGATAATCTCTCTCTCTCTCTCTCTCTCTCTCTCTCTCTCTCTCTCTCTCTCTCTCTCTCTCTCTCTCTACAAAAAGTGTGCCAAACTCGTCAAAAAACGGGCTTGTTAATAACTTTTTTTTTGCGATATTTATTTCATTACAATAATACATTTTGTACAATATTTTAAAAATTTATAACACTGTTTCTAACTCAATACCTTCTCTGCGCTTAAAAATTCTATTTTTAATATTTTCCGAAAACAAAGGTATGAAATATTTTTCAATTATGTTCAAAAAAATTTCAGCAAAAAGATTATTTTTTTGTTAAATTTTCATAAATATTTGTAAACAAGATGTTTGACGATTAATATAATGTATAAAAAAGTCAATATTTTTTCTATACAAACTAATGTTTTTCGACAGATTTTTTAACGATTATCCGATTTGTTGCCTGATTTCAGATTTTTTACGTTTTCCGATATTTCTGTAAAATATTTTCAAGGCTAATCAGGTCAGTAATAAGAACTTGACGGGTTTTACCGCCCTGAGTTGAAGCCGGTCCTACAATTCCGGCAGCCTCCAGCTGATCCATTATTCTTCCAGAACGGGCGTATCCGAGCGATAATTTGCGCTGTATCAGCGAAGTTGAGCCGGACTGGTTTTGCACAATCAGTCTTGCCGCATCATCAAACATTTCGTCCAGATTTTTCATATCAATCAGTTTTTCGGCAGATTTTTCGTCGGCATATTCCGGCAAATCGTATGCGGCGCCATATCCGGGCTGGGTACTGATAAAGTCTGTAAGTTTGTCAATTTCAGGAGTTTCAACCAGAGCGCACTGTACGCGGATCAGGTCTGCGCCTGTTGATACAAGCATGTCTCCCCGTCCGATAAGCTGGTTAGCGCCGGGAGTGTCGAGAATAGTTCTCGAATCTATCATCGAAGTTACGCGGAAAGCAATTCTGGCGGGAAAATTAGCCTTGATTAAACCTGTAATTATATTTGTTGTAGGTCTCTGTGTTGCAATTACCAGATGTATGCCTATGGCGCGGGCTAACTGCGCCAGACGGGCGATAGGTTCTTCGATTTCTTTTCCCGCCGTCATTATAAGGTCGGCAAACTCGTCGATAACAAGCAGAATGTAAGGCAGATACCGGTGTCCTTTCAGTGGATTTAGATGTCTCTGAACGAATTTTTCGTTATATTCTTTCACATTTCTTACTCCAGCCGCTTTCAGCAGGTCGTATCGGTTGTCCATTTCGAGGCACAGTGATTTTAATGTATAGATTACTTTCTGCGTATCGGTAATAATCGGTTCTTCCGTGTCGGGGAGTTTGGCAAGGAAATGTTTTTCGATTTTGTTGTACGGCGCCAGCTCCACTTTTTTAGGGTCAACCATAACTATTTTTATTTCTGCCGGATGTTTCTTGTACAGCAGCGAAGTAAGTATTGCGTTCAGACCTACGGATTTACCCTGACCTGTGGCTCCGGCGACAAGCAAATGCGGCATTTTTGCAAGGTCAAATGCAAAAACTTCGCCCAGAATTGTTTTTCCGAGAGCTATCGGCAAATCGAACTTCGATTCTTGAAATTTTGCTGATTTTATTATCGAGCGCATCGAAACAATATCAGGTTTTTCGTTAGGGACTTCTATTCCGACAGTACCTTTCCCCGGTATAGGGGCAATAATTCGGACGCCGCGGGCAGCAATGCGCAGTGCAATATCGTCTTCTAAACGCCGTATCTGAGCAATTCTGATACCTTCTTTCGGAATTATTTCATACAGAGTTACCGTCGGTCCAACAGTTGCGGTGATTCTGTCAACCTGTATTTTGAACTGCCCAAGAATTTCTACTATTTTGTCCTTGTTTCTTGTCAGTTCCGACGTGTCCGTTCTGTCGCTTTGCACTTCGTACTCCTTTAACAAATCGACAGGTGGACGCCTGTAACCCGAAAGGTCTTTTGTGGGGTCGTACAGTTCGCCGGTAAGCATTTCTTCGGGAAGATATTCTTCCTCTATAACATTCGATTCAAATTCAGGTTCGACATTATATGACGGAATATCAGGGCTTTTGCCGTCGCTGTCATCTTCACTGTCTTCATCATAATCTTCTTCTTCCCCGTCATAATCTTCTTCTTCCGGTTCGTCGATATTCATGTCGTTATTTGCCAAAATGTCCGATTTTCCAGCTTCCTTTTTTTCAGAAATTTTACTGTCAACATTTTTTATTTCAGTTCTGATTTTTTTATACGTATTTTCTGCTGTCTGCAATATTTTTTGCCAGAGAAATTTCAGCGCTGTCTGTGTTTGAGGAGTAATGTATAAACCGTATGCAGTTAACAAAATAAGTATCAGCAGCAATGTTCCAAAACTTCCTATCGTTTTCAGCGACAGCCCGACAAGAGAACCGCTTAAAATTCCGCCAATATTTCCGCCAAATTTCTCAAATTTTACATTGAACATTAAAAACGATGGAATGATTGACAGAAAAACCATTGCGCCTGCAAGAATGACGACTGTTCTTGCAAATTTTCTGTATGGACGCAATATTTGCACGCCGATAACAAAAATAATTACTGGAAGCAGCAATGCCCCCAATCCGAAAATTTTTGCAACGGATTTTGCAGTCATTGCGCCGACTACTCCTGTCTTCATGTTCAATGCAAACAAATACGAAAAGAAGGAGACACTCATAAACAGTCCCAGTGCGCACAGTAACAGTCCCGTAACAAGTTTCCATGCGAACCTGTCGCCGCTGTTTCCCGAATTTTTTTCTGTCTTTTTAGTCATAGTCTAAACCTAATTGAAAGCCGCAAAGGTAGCATAAAATCTTCGGATTACACACAAACAAATAAAAATCCGTTCAAAATTGACAGAAAAAAGGCACAAATTTTTCTATTTTTTATACAGTACGCGACAGTTTCAACTGAACAGGAAGAGACTGTCCAAAAAGATTTTTTGCACGCAGACAACGCAGATTTTCAGGATTATTTCGAATTTTATTTTCTGACAGTCTGCATTTACATATCGAAATCTGCGCAAATCCGTCAAATCTGCGTTATCTGCGTGCCTTTCAGGAACAGCCTCAATCGCGATTTATAAAAAACAACAGTTTATTTTCTGACAGTCTTGCATTTACATATCGAAATCTGCGCAAATCCGTCAAATCTGCGTTATCTGCG
>JAIROW010000104.1 GCA_031257315.1 Prevotellaceae bacterium | reverse complement strand
TTCCAAAATTCAACGTTTCTACATTTTTATTTTTCTTCCTTAAAAAAATCTGAATACAAAGATATGTACATTTTTCATATATGTTCACATTTTTTCACAAAAAAAAATATCTTATTTTTGCCGACAGTTTTAAACTGTTGAAAATAAAGATATTCCACATTAAAAAAATGTTAAAAAATTTTTCAATACATGCAAAATCTGTCCCTCAATGCGTCCCTTTAAACCGAAAAAAAGGGCAGTTTAATAAATTTTCGCTGTAATTTCGAGAAATATTTCAAACCTGCTGAAAGTCAAGCCAACATCAAGACTGAAAGCGCGTTAGCTTCCGAAGTAAATTCTCAGCAATACTGTCAAATTGTTTTTGCATAATTTTTTTTACCACGCCTTTCAAGCTGTCCGTACTGTCAATACAGTATTTCTCCGGTTTGAAATCAGTATATCCGTTTTGCTGTAAAAATTTTTTATTATCTTTGCACCCGTTAAAGTTGAATATATTACTTTAACGCGCGTGTTAACAGGTACAAATTTGAATTTATAAATTTTAATCTTTAAATATTTTTTGTTATGAAACATTTATTAATAATTTCGGCATTAGCCTCCTGTATATGTTTTACTTCGTGCGGCGGCGGCTCGCAGCAAAAAAAGACCGACGACGAACCGGCAGCCGTCGATAATGATTTGAAAAAAGAGATTGTTGCCGGAAAAGCCGATTCCATCAGACAGCGTGTTTACTGGTGTCTCGAAAAATTTGGACGGATGGAAAAAGGCAAACTGCAAAATTTACCAGTACATGATTTTTTAAAAGTGTATAACAAAGCTGGATTTCTGATTGAAGAAACGCATTATAATGCGAACAACGAGGTTGTCAATTCCCGTAAAATTACCTATGACGACGCCAATCTTCTATTGTCGGAAGAAGTGTTTAAGGGAACGGAACTGTCTGAACGCATTGTTTATACGTACAATGACAGAAAAAATCTGACAAAAAAAGAAAAATTCGACAAAGACGGCAACTCCCGCGAATGGACGGAATACGTTTACTACAAAGATTCCGACTTGCTGATGGACGAAGATTTGTATAAAGATGGAAAACTGACATTAAAATATGTGCGTATTTACGAAGGTTCCACGCTGACCAAAAAGCAAAAATACTGGGGTGGCGGTTCGCTGGCTCAAACAGAATCTTACACATACGATTCCGACAGCCATCTGTCTTCCGTTCTGTCTGAAACTTACAAAGATAAAGTCTTATCGTTTGAAAAACATGTGGAATACAAAGACTATACTCCGTTTGGCGAATATGAAATAAAAATAGAATATGACGGCAATGGCTGTCCAATAGCAAAGACTGTCCGCAGTTTTGACAATTTTGGAAATCTCACATCGACAACAAAGCAGGAGTTGATACTCTCATCTAACGTTCCTGTAGATTCAGTTCATGCGGCGATACTCTCAGATAGCGCCAAAATTGCCGCAACAGAAACACAAGAAGGCGAAAATGAAAATGAAGACGGGGGTGAAGGAGAAAACGAAAACAGTGAAGCCTTTGAATCATGGAAATGGGAATGGGTATCCCAAGCCGGCGACGCATACGAATATACATACGACGAAAAACATAACTGGACACAAAAAATCACTTACAAAATCAAGGAAAAAGACGAACGTGTCCGTCAGTTCTATTTTGAAAGAATAATTTATTACAGATAATATTTCGGAATAAAAGAATAAAACACAGGATAGTGTCTCAAATCGACTGAAAAGTTTTTCGCTGTTTTTATTTTACCCGTTAAAACAGGAAATTAAACAGGTATCAGTTAATTTTAGACACTATCCAAAATTAATATCATATCTAATGAAACGCATAAAAACATATTTATTGACAATCGGGCTGTTAAGTCAAACCGTTTTTGCACAAAATTTTGACAGAGCGAAGTTAGACAGTTACTTCGACGCCCTTGATGTAAACGGCAAATTTATGGGAAGCGTTTCCGTTTCTCAAAACGGACAAATAATTTACGCCAAATCCACAGGATTCTCCGACATCGAAAACAATGTCCGTGCAAATGAAAATTCAAGATACAGGATTGGCTCTATTTCCAAGACATTTACTTCCGTACTGGTACTGAAAGCAGTGGAAATGAAGAAATTATATCTGAACCAGACGATTGAAAAATTCTTCCCGACAATCCCTAATGCCAGCAAAATAACCGTCAGGCACTTGCTTAACCACAGAAGTGGAATTTATAATTTCACAAGTGGCGAAAATTATTTAACCTGGCACACGCAAGCCAAAACAGAAAAGGAAATGGTCGAAATTATTGCCAGCAGGGAAAGCGAGTTTGAACCTGACAGCAAAGCTCAATACAGCAATTCAAACTTCGTCCTGTTGACTTACATACTCGAAAAGACGTTAAAAAAATCATATTCGGAACTGTTAACCATATATATTGCCAAACCGCTTGGATTGACAGACACGTATTTAGACTCAAAAAGTAACGAAGCCAAATCCTATAACTTTTATGAAGGCTGGAAACCCGAAAAGAAAACGGATATTTCCATTCCCTCAGGCGCTGGCGGAATTGTTTCTACGCCGAAAGATATAGTAAAATTCAGCGATGCGCTTTTTGGCGGCAAACTCCTTAAAAATGAAAGTCTTGAACTTATGAAAACCCTTAAAGACAATATCGGAATCGGACTTTTTCAAATGCCGTTTTATGAAAAAACAGGGTATGGTCATACGGGAGGTATCGACGGTTTCACTTCTGTATTTGTCCATTTTGCCGACGGAAATATCTCTTATGCAATGACTTCCAACGGAACAGACTTTAACAATAACGACATTACAATCGCCGTTTTGAGCGCTGTTTACGGTAAACCTTACGAAATTCCGGTTTTCAAGATGATGTATAACGTAAAACCGGAAGATTTGGATCAGTATGCCGGAATTTATTCATCAGAGCAGATTCCGTTGAAAATAACCGTTACAAAAAATGATAAAATCCTCACTGCACAGGCGACCGGACAACCTTCATTTCCGCTTGAAGCGACTGAGAAACACAAATTTAAGTTCGACAAAGCAGGCGTGATTTTAGAGTTTAATCCGACAGAAAACACCATGCTTTTAAAGCAGGGAGGCGAACAGTTTACATTCAAAAAGGAATAATAAATGTTGTTTTATCCTGTTAAGAGGGATACACGAAATAAATAACTTGTAACAGTTCAACAAAAAATACGCCGTCAAGCATAAAATGCCGTTAAAAATAGCCTTACCCGCACACGGATATAACGCTCGACATTATGTATATTAGAGTTTATGTAAATGTAAATTTAAATATGATATTGGAAAGCATATATCTGGCTGAAAGCCAGAATTTTCATAACCGCCGGTCAACGACCGGCGGAAGAAACAGTGAGACGATAACGCTGCCTGTAAAGGCAGAACCCTGTGGATCTGAAAATATTCAAGTTCTGGCTTTCAGCCAGTTTTTTAGGATTATGTTTGTCCGTATGTCAAACGACATACGGTTATGAAAATTCTGGCTTTTAGACAGTATATACTCAATTAAATTTACATAAACTCTATTTTATGCCAACATTTTGTCTCTGACGGGACACTGTTTAAGTTATTTATTTCTCGTTATTTGATATAAAGTTTTTCAACTTAACTTAAAGACGTAAGTAATTTGTCCGGTTTGACGCAGAGGCGCGTCCTGCTTGACGTCGAATTTTGCTTTTTTGGCGGCTTCTTCGGCAGCACGCCACAATCTTTGATCCTGAACGGTAGAACCTTTTCCCGTTGCAGTTGCGCTGACCACATTACCGTTTTGATCTACTGCAATTACTACCACAACTCTGCCTTCGTTCTGAATGTTGTACGTCGGCAAAGGCAGTGAACCGACAACTGAACGTCCATCAAGAGTCGCCGTAACCGCCTGCCGGTGGTCGGGTCCGATTGGCGTGTTTTCTGTACGGGTTGACTGGTCGTCGCGTCCAACGCCCTTGTACAGACTGTTTTCGCTCACATTTGTCGGATTGTCTTCGTCCGCTTCGCCTTTTGCATTATTTTGAAACAAACTTTTCTGATCGATTTTTTTAGGCTCCGGTTTCTGTGTTTCAACGTCGCCTTTTTCGGGCAAATCCGAAGGTTTGGTTTCCGGCTTCGGCTGAGGTTTTGTACTTTGATTACTTTTTGCAACAACTGCCGATTGCGGCGCTGTATTGCCGGGCGTGTTTACAATCGGAGGATTTGGAACGGGCTTTTGCTGCGGATTTCGACGCAAAACGCCCTGTGGAATACTGCGCATTACTTCCTCGTCAAGGGTTATTTCCATGATGGCTTCTTTCGGCGACGGCTCTTTGATAGCAAGTTTAAACTTGTACAGACATAAAAAAAGTATAATATAAAATACAACGACAAAAATCGAAGCATTCTGTCTGTTTTTTGCATTTTCTTCACTGTGTCGTGTCGCTTTTGTACTCATATCCAACTTTTTTCTGTTTATTTATCTTAAATATGTATAATATTACCGTCCTGAAACTATTCAGGTTTTGCGGCAAGTATCATTCTAAACCGGTTTCGCGTCGCTATGTTCATCAACTTAACTACCTGGCTTACAGGTATAGTTTCATCGACATAAAGCGAAACAACAGGGTCTTCGGTATTTCTAAGCAATACCTGCAAGTTCTGTTCTATTTCGTTGACTGTTACATGTTTTTTATTAACATAATATTCATACTTGTCCTGTCCGAGATGCTTTATCGAGACCGATACTTTCTGTTTCAGCGAAGTCTGGCTGTTACTTTTCGGCAACAGCAACTGTAAGGCGTTAGGATTTATCAATGTTGAAGTTACCATAAAAAATATCAGCAACAGAAATACTATGTCAGTCATAGAAGCCATGCTGAAACTCGAAGTGATTTTTGAATTTCTTTTTAATGCCATTTATTCAAAAATTATTATACAGGTTCATTGAGCAGATCCATAAATTCGATGGTATTTGATTCCATCTTGTGCATTATTCTTTCCACTTTGGAAACCAGATAGTTATATTCAAAATATGCCATAATACCCACAACAAGCCCTCCGACGGTAGTTACCAGAGCATACTGAATACCGCCGGCAAGTCCAGAAATATCAATGTTTGAGCCTTTTTGCGCCATGTCGTAAAATGACTGAATCATACCAATAACCGTTCCGAGAAAACCGAGCATCGGCGCTCCGCCCGAAACCGTAGCAAGCATGGGCAAACCTTTTTCCAGTTTTCCAACTTCCAGATTGCCAACATTTTCCACCGCTGTTTGCACGTCGCTTAGCGGACGCCCTATACGTTCCAAACCTTTCTCTATCAATCGGGCTATCGGACTGTTCGTCATGCGGCAAAGGTCTATTGCATAATTAATTTGACCGCTGTGAACGTACTGTTTAATCTGATCCATAAACCGGCTGTCTATTTTCGACGCTTTGAGTATAACCCATAATCTTTCAAAAAATATCCACATTGCCACAATGGACAGCGCCAATAAAATCCACATCATCAAGCCTCCTGCCATAAACAGTTCAAGAAGGCTGATGCCCTCTCCTGCTTTGTCTGCAACACTTTCCGCAACATTTTCCGCAGCTTTGCTCATTGCATCTATCGAACTTTCTCCTTGTATCATAAATGTCCTGTATCTAAAAAAATTTTTGCAAAATTACTGCTTTTGTATTACATTTGCAATATTTTTAATATTTTTATGTTTTTTCACAGTGTTATGAAATATAAATTATTGTCGTTTATTTTGCTGTTCATCATTCCGTTTCAGCTGTTTTCCCAGATTTCGGCTGAAAAAAAACTGCGCGACTGCGTTGAGTCTCTCTGTAACGATAAAAAATTGAAAGGCTCGCTTTTCAGTATGAAATTAATTAATTGCGAGACGGGAGCGACTGTTTTTGAATATCAGCCCGACCGAAAATTGATTCCCGCCTCGATTCAGAAACTTTTGACGGCTGGGATAGCGCTCGAAAATCTCGGAAAAAACCATGTTTTTTCGACCACCGTTTCCTGCGACGGATATATTTCCGCCGATTCATCGCTTTACGGAAACGTTTACATAGCCGGAGGCGGAGACCCGACTTTCTGTTCCGAAAAATTTCTCAAAATAGCGACAGATACGCTGTTTGAGCAAATTTTATCAAGTTTTTTCAACGCAGGATTTTATAAAATTAATGGCAAAATAATTATTGACGATTCATATTTCAACGGCAAACACAACGTATCAGAACCGGTTCACCCATCGTGGGAATGGGAAGATATTGGAAATTATTATGGTGCGGGAGTTTACGGATTAAATTTTAACGAAAATACTTTCACTGTTAAAGTCTCATGTTCCGACAATTCGGTTATTGATATGCACTGCGAATATCCATGTAACGAACATATTATGTCTCAGCTTGTTACAGATATTAATATTGTTTCGCGCGATTCGTCGGCAAATTTTTCTTCAGCCTCCTCATTTTTGTCTTCAAATTACTTAATATATGGCGAAATTCCTGTGGGACAAACAGTTGAAATTAACTGTTCCATGCAAAATCCCGCCGAAGTTTTTACATTCTGGTTTAACGATTATCTGCACAGCAGAGGAATAACGGTAAAAAATGAAATCACAGCTCAAAGTTCTGAAAAATATGTCATTTATGAAATAAAATCGCCAAAACTTTCATCAATTGCAAAATCTGCGCTCCATACCAGCAACAACCTTTTCAGCGACGCGATTTTCAGAAACCTTGCCAGACATAAAACGGAAGATCCGTCGTTTTCGGGCGCCGCCAAAACCTTGACAAAATTACTGAAAAATCATAAACTCAACGTTGACGATATTCACATAGTTGACGGCAGCGGACTGTCGAGACACAACCTGTTGACCGCAAATTTCATGTGCGACTATCTTCGCGAAATCAAACGCAGTATTCCCGATTTTAATTCATATTTACCGTCTCCCGGCAGCGAAAACAGCACATTAAAATATTTCATGTCGAACTATTCCGGCAAAAACAGAATATTTCTGAAAAGCGGCTCAATGACAGGCGTTTTAAATTATGCAGGATACATCGTCGGCAAAAACGGTGCAACGATGTGCCTTACAGTAATGACAAACAATTTTTTGTGCAAAACAAGAGATTTGCGACCAAAACTCGAACATCTAATCAGCCTTGCAGCCGAACTGTAACCTGTTAAAGCGTGATATAACGGTTTTTATATGGAATATATCAAAAGTCAGGTTAATTTCGCAGAAACTGTCTGAAAGTCTCTATATTTTCATAACCGCAGTCCAAAGAACATACGCGGAGCATAACTCGCAATCAATGTCTTAAAGAAAGAATTTTAATGTTCTGAATAATGTAAAGTAACTGTCAGTAAAGGCGCTCTGCATTATCTGCGCGTTGAAAATATTTTTTGGACAGCCTTTTGTTTTTTACAAATTTTTTATTTTTTTTGCAGAATCAAAAAAAGGGATTAACTTTGCGCCCGAATTTTTGCTGTATTGTCCGCGATGGAAATGTATGCTGAAATGAATTTATACAACACTGGTTTTATCAAAAACGTC
>JAIROW010000084.1 GCA_031257315.1 Prevotellaceae bacterium | reverse complement strand
TTTATATATATTTTATATTTTTTAAAAATATTTTTTTACAATATCGTTTTTTATCTAGTTTGGGTCTTTTTTTTTTTTGAGAGAGAGAGAGAGAGAGAGAGAGAGAGAGAGAGAGAGAGAGAGAGAGAGAGAGAGAGAGAGAGAGAGAAGTAATCAGACAGTTACATATTTTCGTGGCATAGTATTCGTCCTTTTTGCGGCGATTAATTTCCCTGTAAAAATTTTTTTTAATATAACATACGGCAGTATTATTCTGCTGAGCGAAGCCAGTCTCTTTGTCGGCTGGCAGCGCTACCGTATTATCTGTAACCGACCCGATATATTGTTTCCGTACCGAAATCTGAAAATATTAATACCCGAACCGGAATGTTGCAGCATGGCTATACAGGTAAAATTTTGCCGCAAGGTTTATCTTAAACTTTTGAAAAATATTGAAAATATAACGAATTTTACAGGAATTTCAGAAAATGATACATACAGTGTATTGAAAAAAATTATCTACCGTTTTAAACAAAATTTCAATAACCGATATTTATTATGTAAGAAAAAGAGGCAAATTATTTTGACATACCGGTTTGACGCCGGCATTGAGAGTTCGTATAATATTTCTAAAAATACAATTTTACGAGTTTAATTTAATTAGAAAACAAATTTTAATTTATTTATGTATGAAAAAAAAACTGTTATTAAACATTGTACTCATTTTTGCAGCCTCCTGTCTGGCTCAGGCGCAAACGGTACAGATTTCGGGGCTTGTTACAAAGGCTTCAGACGGAGCGCCACTGTCGGGCGTTACGGTTTCAGTGAAAAACTCCAACGTTGTAACTGTTACAAATCAGGAGGGAAAATATGTAATCCGCGTTCCTGCCAAAACGGACGCTATTGAGTTTGGCTTTCTGGGATACGTTCCAGCAAGCGAAAAGGTAAACAGCCGCACTGTCATAAATGTCTCCATGCAAGAAGATGTGCAGGAAATGGAAGAGGTGATAGTTGTAGGATACGGCACGGGGCAAAAGGTCGGCACGGTTGTCGGCAGCGTTAAAAAGATTTCGGAAGAAGAAATCAAAGGCAAACCTTCGCCCAATGCGCTCGACGCTTTGCAGGGCAGGGTTGCGGGCGTGCAGATATTCACCTCGTCGGGCGAGCCGTCGGCTACCTCGTCGATACGCATACACGGTATCGGTTCGCTGGGTGCAAGCAACACGCCGCTCTTTGTGGTTGACGGGATTCCGATTGACGCAGGTTCGTTTCAGGCGCTTAACCAGAACGATTTTGAAAGCGTTACATTTCTTAAAGACGCATCGGCAACTTCAATCTACGGAGCGCGGGCTGCCAACGGAGTAATCTATATCACCTCCAAAAAAGGCAAGGCTAACCGTAACGCCGAAATTTCATTTACGGCGCAGCGCTCGTGGTCGTCGCTGGCTGACAAGGATTTTTTCAACAGCTTTATGAACTCGAAACAGCTGTCGGATTTCTGGGTCGAGACAGGCTATCGCACCCGACAGCAGGTTGACACACTGCTCAAACAGTATCCATACGACACAAAATGGATAGACTATTACTACCACGACAATGTACCGACAACCGAAGGTGTCCTGTCGGTGGCTGGCGGCGGCGGACGCACAACCTACTACATTTCTGCCGGCTATTTCGACGCCGAAGGAATTGCGCCACGTTCGGGGTACAGCCGCTATACGCTCCGTACAAACGTGGAATCGCGTGCAAAGGACTGGCTGAAAACCGGTATCAGCACCACCATTGCTTACAGCAAAAGACAGACTAACGGCTGGGGTTCCAACAATTCCAACGGCGGGCTGTTCTGGCTGACGCAGCCTTTCTATACGCCATACGACCCCAAAACGGGCGAAGCATACGATTATATTCCGGGTGCAAACAAATACAGTCCATGGTATTTGGCAGAAAAATTTCCGATAAATAACAACGATATTCAGATGACCGGATCGCTGTTTGCCGAAATCACTCCTGTAAAAGGACTTACCATTCGCACTCAGCACGGGCTGGACGCCTACGACCAGAGAACGTCGTCAATCCGTATGCCTTCGTATGCCAGTAATCTGGCTAACGGATCGAGGTCTGAGAACTTCTACCGGAACTATATTTATACAATGACCAATACTGCCGAATACAAGTTTTCGATACTCGAACGGCACCGGATAACGGCGCTTGCAGGTCAGGAATATATCGACAGCGAAAACAGCACGTTTGGAGCTTCGTCCGTCGGTATGACCGACGACAGACTCATACTGCTGGGCAACGGTCCAACTGACCGGAGCGTATCGCAGAGCCAGTCGCAGTACGCCTATTTTTCGCTCTTTGGCAGGGTAAACTATTCCTTTGGCGACAAATATCATGCAAACCTCAATATCCGCGAAGACCGCTCGTCGCGTTTCGGCAAAAACAACCGCTCGGCTACGTTTGTTTCGGGAGGCTTGATGTGGGACGCAAAGAAAGAAAACTTTATCAGGGACGTCGCCTTTATAACAGGTCTGAAAGTACGCGCAAGTTACGGCTCGTCGGGCAACTCGCAAATTGGCAACTACGACCATCTTGCCACTATCGGCACTTCGCAGTACGACGGACAGACGGGCTGGGGATTAAGCGCTCCGGGCAATCCATATCTGTCGTGGGAAGAACAGAACACACTGTCGTTTGGCTTTGAAACCCGACTGTTCGACAGGTTAAACATAGAAGTCGAATATTACGACCGGCGTACAACCAGCATGTTGATGGACGTGCCATATCCATATACCACAGGATTCAGCAGCGTCAAGTCCAATGTCGGCAAATTGCAGAACAAAGGCGTTGATATTACGCTGGATATTGATATTGTAAAGACAAAAGACCTGCATGTAAATTTCTATACAGCCTTCAACTACAATGCCAACAAAGTTCTTGAACTGTTTCAGGGACGCAGCCAGTGGACGGTGGCAACTACCGGCGTTTCATACGTTGTGGGCAAGCCAATTTCGTTTTACTATCCACTGTGTGCGGGCGTTGACCCTGCCGACGGCAAATTGATGTGGTATCTGCCAAACCCCAACGACAATTCCATTACCACACGCGACATGTCGAAAACAACAAAAACATTCTCCTCCGCCACTCTGGAACAGAATACCGGCAAACCTCGATATGCTCCGGTGATTGGCGGTTTCGGCTTGCAGGCTTCATTCAAAGGCGTCAGGCTTGACGCATACTTCTCCTATGCTCTGGATAAGTATCTTATCAACAACGACCGTTATTTCTCGTCCAACCCTTCTGTTTATGCAGGAAATAACCAGCATGTAGAAGTTCAGAATTACTGGAAAAAAGAAGGAGACGTTGCAAAATTCCCGAAATACGGCGAAAAGTTGCAGTTCGACGACCATCTGATCGAAAACGCTTCGTTTATGAGGCTCAAATCTCTGACCGTTTCGTATGACATGCCAAAATCATTGCTGCGTAAAACGCACTTTTTCGACGGCGCAAGAATATACATCACGGGCAGAAATCTGTTTACCGTTACCGGCTATAAAGGTACCGACCCCGAAAGAGACTCAAATCTGACATTGGGAGCTTACCCAAACACACGTCAATATTCAATAGGAATTGAACTCAAATTTTAATAACGTTTAAAATACATGACAATGAAAAATATAATAAAAAAAACAGTTAACGGCGCGGGACTTTTAACCGTCGCCTGTCTGTCGCTGCTCTGCATTTCGTGCGACCTTGACAGATACCCGTTCAACGCAATTGAACAGACACAGGCGTTTCAGACGCTCAAGGACGCGACAATGCTTAACAACACAATGTATTCGCAGATGCGCGGGCGCATTTACGGCATCTATTCGACCTGCGCCGATATTCAAGGCGACCTGTATCACGCAACCATCGGCTACGGCAACCGTCGCGGCAGCGTATATACATGGACATTTGTCGATGACGACTACGATATTCGCGACATCTGGTCGGGATACTACGGAGCGCTGGCAAACGTAAACAATTTTCTCGACAATATCGACAGAATCGCCGTGAAAGACGACACAGAGAAAGCAAGTCTTGCAAATCTGAAAGGCGAAGCATACTTTTTCAGAGCCTATTATTATGAAAAATTAGTAAAACGATATGCAAAAGACTACGAACCTGCTACGGCAGCCTCAGAACTCGGCGTTCCACTCGTCCTGCACTTCAATCTTGCAGAACGCCCCGGCAGAGCAACCATCGAACAGGTTTATGCACAGATTCTCAGCGACCTCAAAGAGGCAAAAGCGCTTATGACCACCGTCGGCAAGCCCGGCTCAAACCGTCTGACCAAAGACTGTATCACGGCGCTCGAAGCCAGAGTTTATCTTGACATGCACCGCTACGGCGATGCGGTAACTGCCGCCAGCGCTCTTATCAACAGCAATACATATCCGCTGACAACAAGCGAAAACGCTTTGAAGGACGTATGGGCAAAAGACGCTGTCGATGAAAGTATTCTGATGCTGTTTGCCTCGTCTCCGAACGAGCTTGGCAACGCCAACAACATATTTCTTGGATACGACTCGAAACTAAAAAAATATATTCCCGACTTTGTTCCCGAACAGTGGGTAATTGATTTGTACGACGACGCAGATTTCCGCAAAACGGTATATTTTGCCAACCTTTTAACGGAATTTGAAACAAAAGACTACCAGATGTTTCTGCTCAACAAATATCCGGGCAATCCTGCTCTCTATTCCGGCAACGTAAGCAACTATCAGCACAAACCCAAAGTATTTCGCATTGCCGAAACGCACCTGATAAAAGCCGAAGCGCTGGCATGGGACGGCAGGGACGTCGAAGCGCTGGCAGCCCTTAACACACTGCGAACTGCAAGGGGACTGACTGCGCTCGCCAACGTATCGGGCGACGCGCTCAAAAACGAAATCAAAGCCGAACGTATCCGCGAACTTATTGGCGAAGGCAACCGCATCGACGATCTCAAAAGATGGAAAGAGGGACTGTCCCGCAAAGCGGCTCAAAGCTCCGACATAGTAACTACCGTATCAAACGCTCCGTCGCTGTCCAAACCAGCCGACGACTTCAAGTTTGTATGGGCAATCCCGTCAAGAGACATGACCACCAATCCAAGCCTTTCAGGACAGCAAAATCCGGGCTGGGGAAGCAAATAATTTGTGATTGACGCAGTATGCAATGTGCTGCGAGGCTGTTTACATTTACAGAGGCTGTTCCAATAACGTTCAGATAATGCAGATTATACTGACTTTTGGGACAGCCTCAATATTTAATAACTTATTTTACGCTCTGCGCAAATTTCATGTTTTTTTAATTTTACTGTTTTTTGTTGTTTAACAAAAGTTCCAATTCTGCAATACGACGGTCTTTTTCAGAAAGTTCTTTGTCCTTTTCAGA
>JAIROW010000062.1 GCA_031257315.1 Prevotellaceae bacterium | reverse complement strand
CTGAAAGGCAGAACTCTATCGCAAAAGCATTAAAGTTTTGCCTTACAGGCAAAGAAGAGAACGATTGTGCTACCGCAAACCGCGCTTCGATTGTTTGCGGTTATGAAAATTTTGTCCCTTCGAGACATTTTAACTCCTGATTCGCATTAATTATATTTTAATTTACAGAATTTCATAATTTTCAAGATTTACAGGTATGATAATCTTATATATATATTTGTAAATTCTGCCAAATCTGCAAATTTTGTAAATTACAGATTTGGCTATTCAAACGACTGAATTATGTTTTTTTGTTGCTTTTATCTTTACATCACCACCAAACCTGCGTTCCGTTTTCGTAGGTAAAGATTCTGTCTTCTACTCCGCACGTACAGTCATGCAGTAGAAACAGCGCTCCTGCCGGACAGCCATAGAATGTAAGATACACGCCGTCGGCTGTTTTTCTGCCAAGCGAACGCCACTGTCCTCTGTTCCAGTACTTTAGTTCGTATTCGTCGCCGAATGTAATATAATTGCCGTCCGAGCGGGGCATGTAAATTATTCTGTCGATATGTTCCGGTTTGCCGAAATCCATACCGACCCATACGCCTGTCGCTTCGGGCGACTCGAAAAAAGTCAGCGGATTTCTGTCAAACACATGTCGTTTGCCGAAATTGTTTACACTTTTTACAGTTTCTTCGCTTTTTTCAACCGTACCGATTACCGTTCCCTGTGCGGTAATATCTTTACCGTCCTGAAAAAAGTACAGTTCGGACAGATTGCAACTGCTTCCAGAGGGCGAACAGTAACGCCAGTAACGGTATTGGGGCTGCGCTGTATCCTGCGGTATATCTACATCTCCGGGCAGCGTACCGTACAGTGTAATTGTGTGCAGCGTAACGGCGTCGCTGAAATCCGCACGGTTTGCCGCCTGTATTTCTGCGCCTATAACCTCAGGCGCAAACCATGAGGAGAAACGAAAAGCAGGATATTTTCGCGTGAGTTTCAGCGTCTGCGTCTGCGAGGCGTCGGCTACAACCGGTTTTATTTCTCCTCTAAGGGTCAAGATAAAAGGCGGCGCGGCAGCTGTCTGACCGTTCTCCGTCATGTTTACAGGCAGATATACAACGTCTCTGCCCATATTCATGAATGTTGCCATGTCGCCGCTCACCTTTCCCCACTGTACAGGACGCCAGTCTGTATTGTCGAATACCGACAGCCATGCATGTTTTCCCGCAGGTTTGTCTATTTTGACAGAGACGTTGTCGGTGCGCTGATATTCGCCGGTTACGTCTTTTATGTGAATATTTCGAAACAGTGGAGGAATGGTTTCGCCAGACAGGTTCAGTTCAAGAAGTTCTTCATTTATGGCATAACAGCGCCGGAAGACTTTCCCTGTCGGCATGTCTATGTGATTGTCTTCAAAAACGTTGAAGCCATGAAAATGTTCTGTTTTTCCAGTATTGTCGAAAATTACGTACCATGAGTGTCCCGATTTGCGGTTAGGCCACTGCGGCGTAAAATCTATCATTGCAGGTATTCCTTTGGCTCTCAATACCGATACGGTTGCGACAGTGTTATCGTCGCAATCTCTTTTCAATGTCTGGCGAAGGAGGCTGCGCATACGCCGTACAGGGTGCGGGACAGGCATCTCGACATGCTTCGACGGACTGTATTTTTCCATAAGTTTCTGATGTACCGCGTGGCAAGCCCAGTACGCCGAATGAGAAGAATGTGCGCTGAAAGGCATATACCGCAAATCGCCGTATATGGTATCCGATAAATATTCGCGCCAGTTGTCCAGCGATTGCAGTTCGGCGACTTTGCATGGCAAAAGATATTCGCAAAATTCCTCAAAGCAGAGGTGGGTTGCCCAGTTTCCATTCTGCCAGAGGTCGAAGGCTCTGTCGATATTGTCGGTCAAATAATCGGCTGATATAATTTTCAGGTCTGAAACGGCAGGCTGAGCGCCTGTATATCTGTCGAATACGGCTTTATAGCGCGACGAAATTTCCGTTACGTTACAGTCGGAATACATGTTGACAGAATCCATTGCATCATAATATGCTTCCATAACCGCCTGATTTTGATATGAAAAATGTCCGGGCATGTTTTCGATAAGGAAAACGGCGGCTTTATATTTCAGACTGTCTTCCGGTTTGGCAGAATAGCGCTCCAGTACTTTTTCCAGTTCCAAACGATTGTCGCCGGCAAAAATCAGAGCCTGCTCCAGATAACCTTTTTGCCGGTTGCAGGCAAATAAAAACATGACAAATAAAAAGACAAAAAGCAGCAGTAAAATATATCCGTTACTTTTCATCGGGAAAAAAATTATACGTATTAAAAGTTATTACATCTTCATTATCGGTAAGAACTTGAATATTAAGTCCATCTTTTGAAACAAAAGTACATGCAAACTCATGTTTGATATTTTCCGGCAGAAGCGCTTCGCCCAGATAATTCATGTCTGCGTCAAGAACAGTTACCACTGTTGGTTTTTTATTTCCATAATCGCCATGGCGATAGTCTTTGACAGGCAGTTGAGCAAGACGGTAATACAGTTTTTTATATCTGTCGTATAAAACGTTCTGATAGGAAGGATTATACATGAACCATTCCATTTCTCTGTCTCCATTACATGGAGCATCTTTACCTTCGGAATATGATTTTATTCCTTTTATAAGAGAGCTTCCTGCATAATGCTTTTCCTGCTTTCCAGTTTTCAGAGAATATGACGTTAAATAATGGTCGGCAGAAAAACTTACAATGATTTTTTCATTATTCAGGTCAATACATGGAAGTCTGTATGCAAAACCGCCACACCAGTTATATTTTGCATACTGTTCGGGATAATTGATGATATATTCTACCGTGTGTTTTTCCATGTCATATAACAGACAGACAGGTCTGTTTGTTGCTGTTTCCGTAGTCGGTTCTCCGGCAACAAAGCCTCCGAGTATAAATTTATTTCCATACTTTTTCATTGGAGTTGCCGTTTTCAGATACGGAGCTGGATATATCATGTCGAGATTTTCGCTTTTCCCCGTCAATGCGTTTAGTGCGTCGGAATTTAACCTTTCTTTCGACAGTACGGTTGCATCAGAATTTGTATGCATTAGAAAGCCGCCCCAGTATGAATACACAAAAATACTGTCGTCATTGGCATAAAAATAGCCCTGCATGTCTCCAACTCCATCGGGACCTTCTTTTTCATAATGAATTTTTTTTATAAACTGCCCCGATTCGTAACTGTATAAATAAATTGACGTATTATAGCTGTTGTAAAAAGTGAGATATGCATCTCCCGAATTATCAACATGCTGGATATAGGACATCATGTAAGATGTTTCATCGTCCAGTTCAAACTCTTTTGTGCCACTGAAAATCAGCGTACAGTTATTTTTATGCTTTTTCTGCTCGACATTCGGCACATACCCCTGATGAGTACACGATGATATAAAAAAAATGATAATAATGATTGTACTGTATGTTTTCATTTTTGTTTAATTTTATTATAGTATAAAGAAAATAAATTATTTTAATACATGAATTTTTGTATAAATTTTAATTTTAAAAAATACAAAAGTATTATAAAAACCAATATATACAAAGTTTAATTCAATATATTTAACACTATTTAATTATATTTAACATTTATTAACTGTTTGTTTTTACATAAAATATTTATTCACAATAATTACTGTTTTATTAATTTTTTACAAATGTTAAAATATGTTAACAAAAAGACGTATTTTTATTGAAATTAAGAGATTTCCACAACGCAATATCTCAATTTTTTACCGTTCCATTTATTTTAAATATAATCAGTCCTGTTTCGACATTGCAGTGAACTGTAACCGTTTTATTGAAATATTCCTGTTTCTCAGGAGTTATTTTTACTTTTATTT
>JAIROW010000044.1 GCA_031257315.1 Prevotellaceae bacterium | reverse complement strand
CATAACCGCAGGCGAGCGTAGCGTTGCCTGCGGACAACGAAACGTACAAGTACCCCCTGCCCGAATGGGCAGAACAAAAACGACTGAGGCGTTTTGCCCATTCGGGCAAGTTCCGCGCTTTCGCAATGCCGCAGGCAACGCTATCGCTCGCCTGCGGTTACGAAAGTTTTGTCCTTTCAGGACATTTTTACTTCTGATTCGCATTATTAATAATTGTAGAGACGCCCAATTTGGGCGTCTCTACAAAATCGCAAGACTGTAAAAACAATTATCAATTATCAATTGTCAATTGTCATTAATTATGGCTGTGGAACTATAAATGGTGTTTTCAGCGTAATATTACTGTTTTTACTGATTTCGAGTTCTTCAAAAAGAATAGCGTCGGGAACCACGTATGTGACGAAATTTCCGAAAGCGTAGGTGTTGTATAATATTTCTCTTTCGGACGTTCCGACTACTCTCTTAAACGATTTGATGTTGAAGTCCTGTAAAATAGCTCCTCGAACAAGTTCTTCGCGTCCGTCGCTGACATATACCCGATATACGTCATAAGGGTAAACATTAACGGAGTTCGGTTCTGTAAGACCTCTGTAACCGCGCACGATGTAAGCATAGTCGAGGTCTTCTTCCTTTGCAGCGTCTATCAGTTTCTGTTTCATGTTGCTTGAAACGACTTTTGAAGTCAGACGAATGTTTCCGGGTTTGACCGACGATCTCACGTCTCTTTCGCTGAAACGTCGATGACCGTTGCTGTGCTGGAATTTTCTTGTAGGAGTGCGTCCGTTAAGCATATTTTTCAGTACGCCGTTTTCAATCAGCGTCAGTTCCTTGTCGGGAGCGACGCCTTCGATGTCTATTGGATAGTAGCCGTCTAATTTTTTACCGTTGTAAGTTTCTGTTCCCGACAGCGAAATCAGCGAGAGGATTCTTGCTGTCAGTTTTTTATCCTTCATCATTTCAAGATTGTTTCCACCGTTTCCTGTAACAGGTTTGCGGGCTGCAACAAGATTGGCGACAAGCATTTGAACGACTTCGGGAGCAGCCTGCCCCTCGAAAAGCACCGGACCGCTGTAAGCCTCTTTCAGCATTGGCGCGTTGAGCGTGCCTACCAGCTGTTTTGCAACAAATTCGCAGGTATCGACAGCTTTTTTCAAGTCCGGTATCTGCTCAAAAGTCGGATGTTCGATATACAAATCCCGCGAAATCTGTTCTCCGTCGCCTGCCCGTCCCGACGCCTGTATGCGTATCTGATAGAAGGGCTGTGGCATGACAATTTCCGTATTCTCTGTATTACAGGTATAAACCATTGCATCTCTGACAGTGATTTCGACGCTTGAAGAGAGTATTTCGGAATATTTTTTAAACACTTCCGACGTTTTTTTCGCGTAATTTTCCCAGTACGCTCTGTCCTGATTTACCTTTGCCGGTTCCAGTATCAGGGCAGCCGACGGGACGCTCTCGAAGTCGGGCAGTTCCAAATCTTCCTTTTCAAGATTTTGCTGGGCTATAGCCGCCAGTTTTGCCTCAAAGTTTTCGGCGGCTCTCTTATAGACGTTGTCGAGTTCGAACCATACCGAAACCGGAACACCTTCGTTTTCAAGGCTGACATTTCTGATATTTCCGGCAGAATTTCCGAAATTGGAACTGTTGCGGTTATAGTCGCCGACCATCAAAGCTGGAGCGCCAAGCCGGAGACGGTACCCGTTGGAATAGATAACTGACCCCAAAGTTGCAGATACGGTCATTATTTTTGAGTCAACCATATTATAGCTGATAAAAAACGGGGGTTTGAGTTTGTCTATTTTAAGATTCGCCATGTTTCTGTCTATTTCCTTTTTTATGACAGAAACAACTTCATTATTCTGCGCCGATATTAAACCTGCGCACACTGTGAAAACTGCCGGTAAAATGTATTTATATATTTTTTGCATCGTTATTGTATTTTTAATTATAAAAGTATTTAAAATTCCCATAATCTGAAATTAAGGTCTTTCGAGAATCGGAGGCTGATTTTGCGATTTCGATTTCTTTTGCGTTTCAATCATCTTGATATACAGAGTTGGCGAGACGCATGATACGGGAATGGAACCGGACTCTGCGCCGCACGAGCCGTTGAATGCGTCGTGGTCGTCGCCGCAGGCAGCTACCTGCGAAAATATAGACAGAGGCGTGCCAATCAAATCTACTCCGCGAACAAGTTCGTCTGGACGCCCGTCGGCAAATATTTTGTAAACAATGAGCGGCGTAACGTTAAATGCGTTGGGCATGTACCGTCCGGTGGTAGTAAAGCCTCCCGACACTTTGTCGAAAATATAGCCATACTCGCGGTTCTCTTTTTTTAACTGCTCGACAAGCAATGCTCTCAGCTGCGCTTCGGTTTTGGGCGCCGAAGTTTCGATTATCATGTTTGACTGCCGCGTTACGTTGTCGAACTGTATCATGGCTCGTCCGTGACCGTTAGATTTCGGAAAACCGTCAATCGGCGTGCGGCTCATCAAAAACGATTTGAGTATTCCGTTTTTAATTATTTCGACCTTTTGTCCGCGCACCCCTTCGTCGTCAAAAATATAACTTCCGTTCAAAGGTATTCCCTTATATTTTTTCAGAGCAGGGTCGAATATTATCGAAATATCTTCAGGCAAAACCATATCGCCGATTTTTTTCTTGAAAGTCTGGGCGTCGCCTTCCTGTTTCAGACGTGCGCCTTCGATTCTGTGTCCGAATATTTCGTGAAAGAACACGCCTGCCGCTTCAGCCGTCATCAGAGCGGGACCCGAATACGTTTCGGCAACGGGAGCCTTGCGCAGCGCCGAAACCATCTGGCTGAGTTCTTTTGCATCTTTCACTAATTTGTCTTCGGAAGGCAAATCTTTAATATCGAACGCAAAATACGACTTGTAGAGCGGCAGCGACATTCCGTCGTCGGCAACTGTCGAAGCGTTGATCATAAATCTGAACGCATACAGGTTTTCGGCAATTTCAGCTCCTTCGGTATCGACAAAATATTTCCTTACGGTTTCGACGGTCATCGAAGCGGAACTTTCGTAAACGTCCTTGTTTTCGGAGAATACTGCGCTGATTTTCCGAACCTTCCGTTCCCATTCGGCGGGGTCGAATTTAATGTCCCTGAACTGCTTCAACGGCGGTTCGACATACGTCTCGCGCGATTCCTGCGAAAAATCGTCGGACTTGTCTTCGGAAGCAACTTTGACTGCGACGTTGGCTTTAACGTTCTCAAATTTCTTCACCGATTCTTTGTAATTTTCATCGGTAATTTTCCACAGAGCCATTTTTATCGCCTGTTCGTTATTTTCCTGCGATATAATGGTATTCAGGAATCGGCGATCGTTCTGAACGCCCTTTAACTCTCTGGTGTTATCCATCTTATAACTCCCGACGCGCACTTCGACCTTGCATCTTCGATAGGCAAACGGGACGCTGTAAACCAGATTTCCGAAAGAAGCAGAAATTTCGTGAGTTTTCGAATCGTTAACACGGTAGCAAATGTAGTACGCCGGCACGGGCTGTTCTTTGAGCAAAGCAAAATTTCTGTTTATTTCGCTTTTCAAAATACCGGTTAGCCGGTCTTCCTGTGAATATGTTATCTGTGTAACTGTAACAAACAACATTAAAAATAAAAATCTTTTCTTCATGCAATTACAATAATTATATTGATAAAACGGCACAAATATACGAAAAAATTAAATACGCAAACATTTTTTTCAATATTATAGTAAAAAATAATTTCAATTTGCATAACATCAAGCCATACAGATGTTTGATTTATTGCGAAAAAAATAAAAAAACAATAAAACTGTGAACCCGAAAAACTGCGGCAGTTTAATAAATTTATGACATAAGCAAGAGCCATAGCAATAGTCGTCAATACACAAAAAGCGTAAAAATACCTTTTTTTGCTCAAAAATCATGCAAAACAGACATGAGCTGGTTGATATTTTTCAATTATATTCCGTTTTTACTGTAATGAAATAAAGTGATATTCACGTAAATACAATTAAATTTATTAAAAATTTTGCAAATATAAAACTTATAATTACCTTTGCGTCCGAAAATAAAGCAACCTCTTACATGTTTCGGTAACGTTGCCTTAAAAAATACTGTTTAGAAATGGATTTGGTCAAAATTGCAGAACAGGCGTTCTTAAAAGAACCGAAACAGTATCCCGAATTTAAAGCAGGCGATACTATTACAGTGACCTACAAAATTGTTGAAGGAAACAAAGAAAGGTCTCAGAAATTTAAAGGAGTGGTTATTCAGCGCAAAGGTAGCGGCAGCACTCAAACTTTTACTGTCAGAAAAATATCTGATAATATTGGAGTAGAAAGAATTTTTCCGGTAAATTCTCCTTTTATTCAGAGTATTGAGATAACTAAAGCCGGAAAAGTTCGCAGAGCAAGAATATTTTATCTGCGAAAACTGACAGGTAAAAAAGCTCGTATTAAAGAGCGGCGAATAGTAAAAAGTAATTGATAGATAAAGATTTAAAGGCTCCGTAG
This sequence comes from Prevotellaceae bacterium, assembly GCA_031257315.1. Lineage (GTDB taxonomy): Bacteria > Bacteroidota > Bacteroidia > Bacteroidales > UBA932 > JAIRLF01. The sequence goes on along the minus strand of JAIROW010000044.1, from coordinate 2,805 downwards.
CTCAACTGTATAGAGCATCTGACTACGGATCAGAAGGTTGCAGGTTAGAATCCTGCCGGAGTCACAAAAAAAATTATTCCATATTTATTATGTTTGGGAGCGATTGCTGTATTTGGAAAAATACACAGTATTTTGTAGTTACTACATTGACTCAATAAATGCAACACCGCAAAGATAAAAAAAATTATTTACAATCAAATTTTTAACATTATTTAACAAAAAGAACGCTTTTACCTAATATAAATAGATAAAAGCGTCATTATCAATTATTTAAAAGATTATACTATAACTTTGATGAACAATAAAAACAAAGAGGTTTTGATTTAACCGTAGGATAAGGCTTACCACATTTATGACAAAATCTTCCTTCACCAACATCATATTTCATATCTATACACTCTTTACATACACATGCCAAAGTATTATATTTTATAAATTTTCTGCAAAATATACAACAACCGTGAGTTATTTTTTTTGAGGCATTATAAATAGACCAAACCTCTTCATAAATGCTGTTAAACAAATCATTATCATGATTGCTATCAATATAAATACCTATTTCTCTATTATTTTTCTCTGAAAATTCATGAAGATTCATTGATGTTACAATCATCTGTTTCTCATTCAAATAAACCTTTGCGTGAAGATTGTCAAGATAACGCAATTCAATCATGTTTCCTTCAAAACTAAAATCAAAAAGTAACCTGAATTCATCTTTATCAAGATCTTTTTTCCCATAAACAAAATACAAACTAACATTTCGTCTAATGGCATCAAACATGTTTTCACGTATAATCCGTGAAAGTTTCAAATAAGGAGATACAAAGAACAAATGCTCGTCAGCATTTTTAATAATTTCTTCAATTTTTGAAGAAATGCCAGAGGTTGTTAAAAATTCAGCCATATAAAAATATTTCTATGTTAATAAATTATAAATTATTTCGACAGGAGAGTAGTAGCCGTAACGTTTGCGCGGACGGGCATTTATTTCTGCAGCTATTTCTCTGTTACTTATACCACGTCTTTTTAGCGTATATATTATTATACGCTGTTCGTATGCAAGATGACACATTTACCTTTAACATTATCGGCGCAAAAATAACACTTATATTTTTTATGGCAAAATTCTTAAAATTTCAATTCTAAACAGTGCAATTAAAAGTTCGATATAATTGTCGAAACTAACGGATAGTTTATTATTTCAATTCCAAACGGTACAATTAAAAGCCGTTGCCGATTTTCGCGCGTTTAACCACTTAGTTCATTTCAATTCCAAACGGTACAATTAAAAGATTATATCTACCGTATCTCTGTTATCTTGCTCTACAAATTTCAATTCCAAACGGTACAAAAAACAACTGTTGATATTCAATTAATTAACTGTATAAAGGGACTAAATTAGGGACTAAATATGACCTTGTTACTGCTTTTGAGCTATAAAATTAAATTAACGTTTTTTGCAGTTTCAAAAAAATTGCGTATCTTTGCGCCCAGATTCAGTAATGAATTTAGGTGAGGGCGTTCACCTTCGAGGTAGTTCCCACACCCCTACTCAGGCAAAATATTGAAAGATGTTTTGCCTGTTTTATTTTACAGTGTCCAGTCGTCTTTTAAAATATCCGTTATTGAATATGTTTTGTCTTCGCCATTGCGTATAACAGTAACGGTTTTAAGGTTTTTGCAGCGACGCGCCCTGTCCTGAATGCCCTTTTTTAAATCGCCGTCGCTGATTTCACTCCTTATGTCAAAGACTATGTTATCAGCCTGTTTTGCAGCATCTCTCAATTCATTATCAAGAGCTGAAACTGTCGCTTTGGAATTTCTCTTGTATTCCTGTTCAATATTAAGCGTTTTGTTGAAAACGTCAGGCGATTTGCTTTCGTTGGATTTTGCCAGCAGTTCGATTTCGTGTCCGTATTTGTTGGCAAAATAGGAGGCTATTTCGATATTTTCCCGTTTTTCGTTTTTGCCGTGCAGCGAACTTACCTGTATCTTGCCGTTTTGGGTTTCTACAACTGTCCATGTTTCGGCTTTCGCTTTTGCCTTCGCCGCTTCTCTTATTTCCGACTGTGCAGAAGGGATTAATTTAAAGTCCTTAACATACTTGCCGTTATCGCGCAGAAAGTACGGCAGGCTCTTAGCCCGTTCAATTCTGTCTCTGTTTTGGGCAAGCCAGTTTTGGAAACCTTCTGGCGGTTCGTGGACAGTGTTTGCGCTGTCCGATTCTGTGCCGCTGTCTTCGGATGTTTTCAGAATCGGAATGGCATAGCACCGGCAGCATGGATGCCAGCCGGTAAATTTGAAGTCTTTCGGATATTTTCCTTTCAGGTCGTCGCAAATATCGGGCAGTGGGTGGTTTCCCGAAAGCCGCACCTCCATTCCCACGACAAAATCAAGCTGCTGCCAGCGTAAAAAGTCAGCCGTGCGGTAAGCGATATTTGTTTCGGTTGCTGCCATGCGACGGGCGTTTTTATAGCCGCTGCGGCACACGCCCTGACCGGGGTGATAAGCCTTTGCCGCCTGCGAAAGGCGCAACTGCCCGTGCTGGTCGCGCACTCGTCGAAAGAGCTTATCGGGTTCGCGAAGGTACTGTTTGAGTTCCCGTGCCATCTCTGCCGCCGAAAGCCCGTTGCGGATACCTAAATCAAGAGCCAGTTCAATTTTTTCCTTAAACTGTCCTGCATAGTTCCAGACCCTTTCAGAAAGATTTAACCCACTGGTTTTGCGCTGTAAAAACGCCTCCAGAGCCTTGTCGCTGTTTGAGTAGTAACGTCGTTCCTGCGCTTTTGTCAGTTTGCCTTTGTT
>JAIROW010000025.1 GCA_031257315.1 Prevotellaceae bacterium | reverse complement strand
CTAAAATAAAGGCGTTCAGAGCTTCTTTAAGAGGAATTACAGATATCAAATTCTTCCTGTTTAGACTCGCTAACATTTATGCTTAACACAGGGTTTTGATGGTGAGCCATTTCTACCGGTAGAACATACTTTAATAATTCCTGTAACATAATTCAATATTTTGAATCACAAAGTTAATATTTTTTTTTCAGATAAAACACAGGGTTTTGCTGGTGAGCCATTTTTTTCTGTCATGTACTCCTGTCAGCTGCCGATAAAAACAAATAACGCTAAATTGCTGATTAACAGAAATTTAGCGTTTATTCAGTTGTCCTATCAGGATTCGAACCTAAACAGGCAGAACCAAAATCTGCAGTGCTGCCATTACACCATAGGACAATCGTAAAATTGCGGGCGCAAAGGTATAAAAAGTTTTTGTACTAAAAAAAACATTTTTAAAATAACAGGATTCTTAGTACTTTTGTGTCTGTTACACGATCTTTTTTTGATATGCTATCGTTATGGATTACAAGATAATAGACGCTCATTCTCATTTATGGCTTCGACAGGATACTGAAGTCGAAGGCAAAAAAATTCAGACTCTTGATAACGGAAAATCGTTATTTATGGGTGAAATTCGGCAAATGTTACCGCCGTTTATGATTAACGGTGAAAATACAGCCGAAATATTTCTGTCGAATATGGACTATGCCGGAGTTTCGGCAGCCGTAGTAACGCAGGAATATATCGACGGCATGCAGAACGATTATCTGCTTGGCGTTCAGCAGAAATACTCGAAACGTTTTCTTTGCTGCGGCATGGTTGACGCCCGCCGTCAGGGGTATTTCAAACAGGCGGCACAGCTTGTCGCAAAAGGTTTCAGAGCAATAAAAATTCCTGCCGGACGGCTAATTACCTCAGACAGTCGCGTTATGCTGACCTGCGACGAAATGATGCAGGTATTTGAACTGATGGAACGCAACAGCATTATTTTATCCATAGACCTTGCCGACGGCGCCGAGCAAGTCTCCGAAATGGAAGAAATTATATCGCAGTTTCCAAACCTGAAAATTGCCGTCGGTCATTTCGGAATGGTTACCCGACCGCAATGGCAGGAACAGATAAAACTCGCCCGACACAAAAATGTGATGATAGAATCGGGCGGTATTACATGGCTTTTTAACAGCGAATTTTATCCTTTTACCGGAGCAGTCTGGGCTATAAAAGAAGCCGCTTCGCTGGTTGGAATGGAAAAACTTATGTGGGGATCGGATTATCCGCGCACAATTGTTGCCATTACTTACAAAATGTCATTTGATTTTATTTTAAAATCAAATCTGCTTACCGATGACGATAAAGCTCTTTTTCTCGGTCTCAATGCCGAAAAATTTTACAAATTTGAAAATATACTCAAATTACCTCATATAAAAAATATGTCAGAATAAGTTTAGAGTTTAGAGTTTAGAGTTTAAAATATTCGCCTATTAAACTCTTGATGATATTAAACTTCTTAATAATTTATAATTTACAGTTTATAAGATGAAAATTGTTTTTTTAGATGCAGAAACTTTGGGACAGGACGTCGATTTTGAAGAACTGGAAAAATTGGGAACATTGATAAAATATGACAATACCTCGTCCAAAAATGTGATTGAGCGCATAAAAGACGCCGACATTGCAATTGTCAATAAAACAGTGATTTCGGCAGAAATTATGCAAGTCTGCGGCAAACTGAAACTTGTATGCGTCGCAGCGACGGGAATGAACAATATTGACCTTGATTTTGCGGCAAAATCGGGAATTTCGGTAAAAAATGTTGCCGGATATTCTACCGACAGCGTTGTGCAGCTAACATACGCCATACTTTTTTCGCTGACAATGCGCATTTCTTATTTCGACAACTACGTAAAGTCGGGAGAATATTCCAAATCGGGAATATTTACGCACTACGGGCATGTATTCCCTGAACTGGCTGGGAAACAGATAGGAATAATAGGAATGGGCGCCATCGGGAAAAAATCGGCAAAGGCGGGAGAAGCTTTCGGCGCACGGATTGTTTACTGCTCAACGTCGGGCAAAAACAACAGCGTTCACTATCAGCGTCTCGAACTCGACGAACTGCTCGCCGGCTCAGACGTGGTAATGATTCACGCTCCACTGAACGAACAGACCCGCAATCTTATAAATGCCGACAAACTGAAACTGATGAAATGCAGCGCATTCCTGATAAATACGGGCAGAGGACATATTGTTAACGAAAAAGACCTTGCGGAGGCTATCGACAGCGGGAAAATAGCAGGCGCGGCGCTTGACGTGTTTTCGACAGAACCGTTGCCTGAAAACAATCCGTTATTACACGTAAAATGTCCTGAAAAACTGGTTCTTACCCCGCATATTGCATGGACAGGCATCGAGGCGCGAAAAAGGCTGTTGAAAGGAATTGTTGAAAATATAAAAGAGCATCTGATGACCGGTTTTGCGAAATTTTAAGGCATACGGAACAGGAGGTGATGTACAAAGTATGCTAAAATTTAAACAAAGTCATAATTGATATAAAAGAAAGCTAAATCAAAGGTTTTCATATGATTAAACAGTTTCTTTGAAAAACAGCATGTTTTGCGAAAAGCCTGTCTTATGCGATGCCGTAAACGGCAGTTATTACCCTCTATACTTTTCGTGTTTTCTTTGTCAACAATAAGGTTATCGTCCTTAAACACAGCTATAAAGCTGTTCCACTTATCGGAATAGACTTTATCATAAACGATACCTTTTGCTATCAAATTATAGCGCAGTTTTCGGGCTGTTTTGCGGTTGCGTTTGCCCCAGACATAGCTCACAATTTCGCCTGTTGCATGGTGATAAGTGTATAATTAGCCATACCTTATATTTTCAGAATTTTATTTGCAGATTTATGGCGTCATAAAATGCTTTTTTTTAATTTTTAAACCATAAACGGAAAAATTGCAATATATAATATTTTTAACAGTTATAACTTAATTTGCTGATTTTGAATATGTTTAATAAAACGACACGAGAATAATTCCGAAAAAAATAATTCGCTCGTATTTAATAATTTACAATTTTTTTTGAAAAAAATTTATGGTTTTTTTGAAAAAAAAATTGCACGGAACAAAAATAACTTTTACCTTTGTAGCATTATATTAACTGTTAATAAACTGTATGAAATGAAAAATGCGGTAACAAAGAGAAACTTTTTAACGGTCATTAATGCCAAAAAGTTGGATATTAATGATAATTTGTTAAACACACAGTTGTACTTGTCGCAAACAGCAATGACGGGCAACTGTTTTTCTAAAATATTGATTATGAAGTACAAAATTATTTTATTGATATTTATCGGACTGTTTGTATTTTTTTCATGTAACAGAAATAACCGT
>JAIROW010000048.1 GCA_031257315.1 Prevotellaceae bacterium | reverse complement strand
GATAACGCTGCCTGTAAAGGCAGAACCATGTGGAGCAGAAAATATTCAAGTTCTGGCTTTCAGCCAGTTATTTGGGATTATGTTTGTCCGTATGTCAAACGACATACGGTTATGAAAATACTGGCTTTCAGCCAGTTACTCAATTAAATTTACATAAACTCTATTGAAAAATCAGAATACGAATATTGGTGCTGATATACAAAAAGTATGCTGTTATAATATTCTGTTTAAAATAAGAACATGGACATTCAAAGAATATTGCAGAATAAAAACAAGACATATTGATTTATACAGCATTATTAGTATAGGACAATACATTTGATAATCTCAAAAACAAGATATAATCATTTGATTAGAAGTTTTTTATAGCAGCATACTTTGTACATCACCTCCATTTACTGTTTTTAGCGATTGTCATTTTTAGCCTGTCGTTCAATCATGCTGTGTTCAGCGTACATTTTTCGACAAGTTTATCAACAGCGTTTTCGATAGAAGGTTCGGTTCCGAGCAACCGTATAAATTCGCTGCCGATAATGGCTCCGTTTGCATTGCTGCACGCCGCTTCAAACGTCGCTCTGTTTGAAATTCCAAATCCTGTCATGCGGGGATTTTTGAGATTCATCGCATTAACACGTCGAAAATAGTCGAAGGTTTTTGCGTCGAAACTGTCCTTTACTCCTGTGGTAGAGGCGGTTGAAACCATGTATATAAAACCGGAAGTGTTTTCGTCTATCAGCCTGATTCTTTCTGGAGATGTTTCGGGTGTTATCAGCATGATGAATTTTAAATCGAACTGTTCGCCAAGCGATTTGAACTCTTCCATGTAACATTTGAAAGGCAGGTCGGGAATAATAATTCCGTCGATACCTGTTTCGCGACACAGACGGCAGAAACGTTCTTCGCCAAACTGCATTACAGAGTTCAGGTATCCCATCATTATCAGCGGAATAGAGACATTTTTGCGTATTTCTGCCAGTTGAGCAAAAAGTTTTTGCAGGCTCATTCCGTTGTTGAGCGCCGCAGCTCCACTCTGTTGAATAACAGCGCCATCAGCCATAGGGTCTGAAAAAGGAATACCGATTTCGACCATGTCAACGCCGCGAGCTTCAAGTTCGCGGATAATTGTTAGTGAATCTTCAAGTTTTGGATAACCTGCTGTGAAATAAACCGACATTACGTTTTTTTTCTTTGTCTCAAAAAGTTTATCAATTCTGTTCATTATTATTTGTTATTTTTTCTGACTGTATCCATAAATATTTTTATTTTTTCATAATTTTTTATTCCGGGTGAAAATTCAAATCGACTGTTTATATCCAAAACTTTGCACAAACTGTGCCGATATTTGGAAATTTCTGCCGCATCGTGTTCCGATATTCCGCCGCTCAAAAAGAACGGGATTTTATTTTTATACATATTTAAAAGCGAGTGGTCGAACTTTTGTCCTGAACCTCCATACTGCTTTGTTTTTGTATCGAATAAAAAATAATCGCAGGCGCGTTCATAATTCGAGACAGTCGAAAAATCAGACGGAGAAGCTATGCCAAAGGACTTTATCGTTCTGTAATTTTTCTTAAATCCGGCGCAGTATTCGGGAGTTTCGTTTCCGTGAAACTGTAACAGGTTGAGACTGTAATTTTCGGCAATCGAAAGAACGTAATCGGGAGCAGCGTTTACAAATACTCCGACACGCAATATGCCGTCCGGCAAAACGTCTAATGCGGAAGGATTAAGATTTCCGGCATATCGCGGGGACTGATTATAAAATATAAATCCCATAAAATCGGGATTCAGTGCGGATATTTCTGCAATATTTTCCGCATTATTCATTCCGCAGACTTTAATTTTCATATTCTGTCTTCTTCTAACAGGCACTGTCAATTGTCAATTGTCAATTGTCAATTATTTTCGTTGACTGTAAAGGCTGTTCCACCAGGTTGGGTCATCTTTCAGCCATTTAGCAAACCACGCATAAATTGAACTGTTCCATTCAATACGACGCTTGTAGGTTGCAATCCCATGATTTTCGCCTTTAACTCTGACAAATTCAACCGGTTTGCCAAGTATTTTCAAAGCAGTAAACATCTGAAAACTTTCTCCCACAGGGACATTCGTATCTTCCAGACCGTGAAGCAGAAGCAGCGGGGTCTTGATTTTGTTGGCGTTGTACAGCGGACTTTGATTGATGTAAAGCTCGTGATTGTTCCATGGATAGCTGTTTGCGCTTGCCGCCGCGCTGTATGCGTATCCCCAGTATCCTTCGCCCCAGTAGCTTGCCAGAGCGCTTATACCGGCGTGCGAAACTGCCGCTGCGAACATGTCCGTAACGGTTTGCAGATACATGGTCATAAAACCGCCGTAGGAGGCGCCAATGCAGCCGATTTTCTTTTCGTCGGTAAACGGGTGTTCGGCTACAAATTTTTTAGTTCCTTCAATAATATCGTCGGCAGTGCGTTTTCCCCATGCGTTTACGTGGCGTGCCGAAAATTCCTGCCCGAAACCGATGGTTCCGCTGGGTTGAAGCGTATAAACAACGTAGCCCATTGCAGCGTAAACGTGCATCGAATACGGGTGATCAAGCGTTCTTGCGGTAGGGGTTGTGCCTCCGTAGTAATAGACAATAACGGGATATTTTTTTGATGCGTCGAAATCTGGCGGCAAATAATAGCGTCCTTTAATAACTGTGCCGTCGGAGGCTTTGAAATTCCAGTCTTTTACTTCGCCCAGAGTTATGTTTGCAAAGCGCTCATTTCCGGGTGCGTCAATCAGAACGGATTTGCCGGTTTTCATGTCGTACAGATACGCTTTTGTGGTGTTCGACGGACTTTGTCCCGAATATAAAGCGACAGCCTCCGTTTTTGCCGGCTGAAACGAGCGAATTACATCTTCCGACAGATTTAATTTTGTAAACGTTTTTTTCGAGACGCTGTAACGATACACATTTTCGTAATCTTCGTCCACCGAGTGAACATAAATTTCGTCGGGTGTATTCCATGTCATTCTGTTGATTGACGGGTTAAAGTTTTTGGAAATCGCTTCGAGTTTTTTTGTTGCAATGTCCATTATGTAAGCCTGAATATCATAGCTGTTTGCCGTTATTCCCTGCGGTACGTTCAATGCCTTGCCGTCGAACGCTTCGGGAGAGCCTTCGATAAGAATTTTCTTTGCGTCGGGAGAGAAAACTGCCGAGCCGGCATACTTTTCGTTTTTCCAGAGCGTATCAATTTTCAATGTTTGCAAGTCGAGCAAAAACATCGAAGATTTTCGGAAAGGACGTTCGGTGATACATTCTTCTCCGGTAGAGAACAGCAAATAACGGGAATCTCTGCTAATGTCGTTGATATTAGTCGAATGAGCGCCGTATGTAAGTCGCTGTTTTACGCCGGTCTGAATATCGTGTCGAAATATAAAATATCTGTCGAAATAGCCTTCCTGCCTGTCGGTTGGCGATTCGAGAATCAGCAAATCGCCTTTTCGTTCTTCATACGATTCTTTTTCGGAGTAATACAGTTCCTTTTCGTTCGGAGCGATGCGGAAATAACCTTTGGGAACATTTTCTGCAAAAACGCTCTCCGACATGGTTTCGGGGTCGATGCAAACAATCGAATTTTTTGCGCCGCGCTGAGCCGTATAATAAAGTTTGCAGGAAACGGGCATCCACGACAAATCTTTGTCGATAAACAGTTTTTTACCCGTTTTGACCTCGTACAGTCTGCTGTATCTGCCGATGTTGCCTTCTACGTTATCGCTGTAATTAAGCAGAATAAAACGTCCGTCGGGCGAAATGCTTCCGCCAGCAATTCTTGTGCCTTCGATAATATCGTTTATGCCGATAAACCGTTTGCCATACAGACTTAGATTTGTCAAACTGTCTTTCGACTCTGCGGAAATATTCAACGATTCCTGCACGGTTGAAGAAAGCGCTCTGCTCAAATATTTCACAGAAACGGTTGTTGTACCGGGGTTTACGGTTATTTCCTTTTCGATGCTTTTTGCATTTTTGATACTGTCTTCTTCCGACGTTTTGGACGACTCTTTCTTACCGTCCACGTACAGTTCGGTCATTCCGGTTGAGTTAACCTTGATTTTCAACTTCGTATATCTGTCGGAATTGAGGTTGAACAGAAAATATCTCAGTTCGTTTTTTTCTTTTGCTTTTGGAAAAACGATAACGCCGGCAGTATCAGCCACAAACTCGTCCCTGTAATCCGACTGTTTGACAAGAAAAGCTGTTTCGAGCAATTTCTGCGCTTCAAACTTTTCGCCTTTTAAATTCAGGCTGTCAATCATCAGCGGATTTTCTATCTTAACGGGCGACGTTGCCATAACTTTTGTTACATTAATTTTGTTTTGCGCCGACATGCTTACGCATAAAACCACAAAAACAATGCACGGAAACAGACGTATTGAATTGCTGTTATAAATTGATTTACAGTATTTCATAATATTTTATCATTACATTAATTACATTAAAATTCACCGTTTATATCATAAAATATGCGTAAAAGAACGCATTGCAAAAGTATGTAAAATTTTCGACTTTCAAAATTTCATTTTTGGAAAAGGCTCGCCTGCTTTTTGGAAAAGGCTCGCCTGCTTTTTTTGAAAAGCTCGCCTGCTTTTTCTGAAAAGCTCGCCTGCCTTTCCTGAAAAGCTCGCCTGCTTTTTCTGAAAAGCTCGCCTGCTTTTTCTGAAAAGCTCGCCTGCTTTTTGGAAAAAGCTCGCCTGCTTTTTCTGAAAAGCTCGCCTGCTTTCTTTGAAAAGCTCGCCTGCTTTTTTGAAAAAAATAGAGACGCGATTTATCGCGTCTCTACAATTGTCAATTGTCAATTGTCAATTATCAATTATCAATTGTATCAGAACTGGATTTCAAATACTTTTGACAGATTATACCGGCTCGAAGGCGCTTCCTTGCAGCGTGCGCCTACGCGAACCCAGTATTTGCCCGATGTAAATCCGGTACGGGTTGCTGTGATTGTTGTGTCTGCCGCCGCCCATGCGGAAAGCGCAATCTCATTGCCGCCAATGTCGTCGGTGGCGACAGTTCCAACTAACGGCGTGCGGTTGGTTGCGAAGATACGGTAATCCTGTATTGTACCGGCATTTTTCGTGAGCTTGAACTTTAAGGTAAGCGCGTTTCCAGATTTCACAACGTCATTATCGTTTATTTCGATGCTGACGTATGGTTTTACCGTAAAGTCAAGTTTCGTTTCACTGCCCGAAACGAGCGTTACTTCCTTGTGTTCGGGAGCAACGAAAGCTCCTTCGGGATACACTTCATATCTGGCGGCAAACAGTTTGGTGTTTGAATATGTGCCGTCGGCTCTGCACCAGAAATTGCGGAACTGAGCGTTGGGATACTTTTCGCTAAGTTCACGGTAGCGGATTTGAACGCCGTCTGGCTGCTCGGTAATCAGTCCCTGTCCGGTGGTTTCGTCTATAACTGTACCCTTCAATGAAGCGTCGGGCGCGTCGTAGTTGTCAATTTCGCAGGCTGTCATAAGCGCTGCCGTCAATATCATGCAAAATATATTTATACGTTTCATCTATACATTTCTTTTTTTAATGATTAATAACCTGGGTTTTGAGCAAGATTTCCATTTTTCGATATTTCAGAATCAGGCACTTTCAGATAGTAGAATTTCGGGTCGAATGAAATAAGTTTTGTGTTCGATTCGCTTGTGTTGAGAACGCGCAGATAGTATTTGTCTTTGTCGAATATGTAAACAGGCCAGAGAATTTGCAGAGCCGTATTGTCGTACATTTTGTGGAATATACGCCAGCGACGCAGGTCCCAGTAGGTTTTACATTCCCATACAAATTCCATGCGACGTTCCCTGCGCACGTCGTCTATTGTAACCGTTGTAAAAACTTTCTTTGAGCCTGCCCGTTTGCGGACAGCGTTCATGTAGGGAACAGCGTCGGCGGGGCGACCAAGTTCGACGGCTGCTTCGGCAAGCGTCAGCAATACTTCGGCATAGCGGATTTCGACTAACGGAGTTACATCTTTCGGGTTTGAAGCCGAAACGTCGCCACGAGCCATATCTTCATCGGGGTACTTGATGCAGTAAAAGCCAGTGGAAGTGGTTTCGGCAGCTCCCATGCCGCTTTTGCCAATAATGGTCGCGTCTTCGTATTTGTCATTAAGGTTTGAAGCCATTCTGACATTGTCCATCGTGAACGGCGCTCCGTCAACAAAACTGTTTTTTTGGAGGATACCCTTGCGGATTTCGATAATTTCGCCCTTGTATGAACAGTTTGGATAGGCGACGATTGCCTTGAAGCGCGGCTCCATGTCTGCAAATGCGTCGGCAGGGTTGGCGTACAGATGATTGCTGTAAGTGGCGTCGGTTCCAAATCGGAGATTCCAGTCAACCGGATTGCCGTCGGCATCGTCAAACAGTTTTACGAAATCCAAAGTCAGATTGACGTGGTTTGGGTACGTACCGCCCAGCTGATATGGCAGACAGTTTGCGCTGAGGATTGTCGGATTGACGCCATATTTATAATAGCGTGCAAATATTGTTTCCTTATTACTGGCAGTAGCGTCCTGATACAGTTTTCGGTAGTTTTTAACCAGAGCTTCGGCGCTGTTGGAAGTAGTTTCGTACAGTGCGTACAGGTTGCTGACTTCGACCGTCTTTGCCGCTTTCCATGCCGTATCGAAATAAGCGCTGGCTTTTGCTGCGGGAATACCGACAAGCCCGTTCTGCACAGCCAGATGTCCGGAATATGCAGCAAGCGTTTCGCCTCCATATTTGGCGACAGAGCCGGCAGTGAGCGCTACTCGTGCTTTTAATGCCAGTGCAACATATTTGTTTACCCGTCCCTGCGCCAGACCGTTTTTTGCTTCGCTGGTTTCGGGAAGCAGCGCAATGGCTTTGTTCAAATCGCTGATAATAAAATCGTAAACTTCGACTTCCTTGCTGCGTGGCAGCCTGAGTTCTTCGATTGATTCCTCCGGATAGTTCAGTACCCGCTCAACAATCGGTACGCCCCCATAGTTCTGTACCATTCTGAAATAGCAGTATGCGCGGGCAAAATATGCTTCGCCCAGCCATGCGCTGACGAAAACATCGCTGTACAGGTTTCTGTAAGCTGGAAATTCCTGCAAAAAATAGCAGGCAGCGCGGATACATTCGTAGTTCCACCATGCAAAGGTAGCATCATTGACGTTACCTGCGCCGGAAATTTCTTCGGGCAGCGCATCGTAAGCATTTATGTCGAAACTGCGACCGTCGTAGTCCTGACGGTTGGGAATGGGCATTGTTCTGTACAGTTCTGCAATATAGGCTGTAACGCCCGACTGGTCGGTAAACAGGTCTTTGTCTGTTACAATATTCATTGGCGGCACGTCCAGTGTGTTGCAGGCAAAAAACATTAGCGCCGCGCAACAAGCTGATAGATATTTTATACTTTTCATATATATTTTCATGTTTTAAAATTTAATATTAACGCCAAGCGAAAAAGTGCGGTTCAGCGGGTATCTGCTGCCGTCCAGCACTTCGGGGTCGCCCATAGGCATATTTGAAAAAGTGAACGTATTGTAGGAGTTGAAATATATTCTTACGGTTTCGAGACTGATTTTCTGCACCAGAGCAGACGGCAGCGTATATCCGAGTTCGATGCTTTTTACTCGCAGGTAGGCGGTATTCCAGCCCCAGAAGTTTGAATCCCAGAGGTTGAAGCCGCGTTGCCCGATGCTGTAATAAACGGATGGATATTTTCCCGGAATCCATTCCTGCCATTTGCTTGGGTTGCTTTCGTCGGCGCGACGCCAGCGGTCGTAGAAAGCAGTGAAACCGTTCACCGTGCGAGCGCCAAAACCGGAATAAGAGTCGTCGCGGTCGCTTGTGCTGTTGCGGAAAGATCTCCAAGCCATACCAGCTCCCTGAAATAGAATATTAAAGTCGAAGCCTTTCCAGTCTGCACCTATACTGAAATGATAGTTCAGCATAGGTTTCACGCCGTTGCCGTAATTGGTGTTGATGTATATCGGGTGAATATCGTTGTCGTCGATAATTCCGTCGCCGTTCCAGTCGTCGTATTTCAGGTCGCCGGGCAGCACAAAAGCGTTACCCTGTGTTCCGTTAATAACCGTACCGCCGAAAATTTCGTCGAATGAGGCGTACTGTCCGGTTTGTTCTCTACCCCACTGTATCTGGTCCCAGCGGTCGGTCTTCTTGTTGCGCCACAGGTCGTAAGAGTCGGTTGCAGCCGATTCTTCCTGATGTTTCAGCATTGTCCGGTTCATGAAAATGCCGCCGGAAAAATTGTAGCCAAAATCGCCGATTCTGTTGCGGTGCGAAATCGAAAATTCAAAGCCCTGCGTTCTGTCGCTGTTCAGATTTTCCTGCGGCATGTTTGCTCCGACCACACCCGGCAGAGCTGTTCCGCGATTAGCCAGCAGCCCTGTACGGTCGCGGCGATAAACATCGGCAACAATACCCAGTTTGCCGTTCCACAAATCGACGTCGATACCGATGTCCGTTACTGTCGAAGTTGACCATGTAAGCTGCTGATTTGGTATGCCGCGCGATTTTGCGGTATTTATCTGTTCGCCGCCAAACAGATAATAATTGCCGGAAATTGCGTAATCGTAACCGGTCATAAACTGATAGGCAGACTGTCCTTCGTCTCCCATCTGCCCCCACGAAGCGCGGAGTTTCAGATTGTTGATAAAATTCAGCGAACTTTCCTTTATGAAACTTTCTTCCGAAATACGCCAGCCGCCCGAAACAACGGGGAAAAAGCCCCACTGACTACCTTTGGCAAAACGCGACGAACCGTCGTAACGGAAACTAAATTCTACGAGATATTTAGATGCGTAATCGTAGGTAAAACGCCCAATAAGTCCCTTATTTGCATAATGATACAGTCCGTTTTTGGCTTCCGAATCGGCGTCGCGCAAATCAACTTTTTCATACTGATATGTCATTTCTCCTGTACGGCTGGCGGCAAAAAGCTGGTCAACAGAGGCAAGTATTACCGCGCGTTCGGCTCCGAAGTTGTCGGCTTCGCGGTCGCTTTCTTCGTATATAAGGCTTGCGCCAAAATTGTGTACATCATTGAACATTTTATTATAGTTCAGCGACAGTTGAAGCAGCGTATTTTCTCCGCCCAGCCACTGGCGCTGCATCGGGTTATAATTATTAATGTTGGGGATACCGTTCAAATTATAGGTGGTGTAACCGTGCCTGAACAGTTTCCACTCGTCTTCAATATAGTCATAACTGTACATGCCTTTTGCACTCAGCCCGTCAACAAATGGGATTTTATATTCAAGCGACAGGTTTGTCTGAGCAATACGTTCCTTGTTGTAGTTGTAGCCGCTTTCGGGACGGGTCAGCATAATCGGATTGTCGGCAAACGGTTTGTTCGGGTCGTTGTCAATATATTCGGGGTCTATCGGTCGGGCATAAAATGCGCCTCGACTTAAAACGCGCCATGTACCTTCGGGCTGCTGGTGTCGCTGGTCGCCTGTCAGGTTCAGAAAAATCTGCGCCGTCAGCCGGTCTGTGAGCCTTGCCGTTACGTTTGAACGCAGATTGTAGCGTTTGTACCACAGCGTATTGCTTTTAAACCACCCGTCCTGATTAAAATAGCCCAGATTTACGAAATAATCAATCTTGTCGGAGCTTCCGCTTGCGCTGAAACTGTGCGAATGTTGCAGCGGATAATCTTTTACGATAGCGCCCAGCCAGTCGGTTGACTTTTTCGTTCCGTTTTCATACGGTTCAAAATTTGAAGGCTGATATGGAAGCCCGTTACTCGCAGTCGCCGAGCCACTGTTTGCAGCCTTTTCGTTAGCCATTCGCATATACTGAACAGCGTCCATAAGTTCGACATTCAGGAGCATATCCTGTATGCCGACATATCCATTGTATTCAAAGTTAAATTTCTTTTTACCAACGCCTTTTTTTGTAGTAATAAGAACAACTCCGTTTGCAGCTCTGGCTCCGTAAACGGCAGCAGAAGCATCTTTCAGTACCGAAATCGACTCGATTTCGTTTTCATCAAGACGGGTCATATTATCGCGCGGCACGCCGTCGATAACGACTAATGGCGTTCCCATACCGCGAATGTTGAAATCGGAATTGAACGTTCCGGGTTCGGAAGTTCTCTGATTCACTTTAACGCCGGTCATACGTCCGACTATGGCGTTCTGGATATTGCCCGTTTTGGTTTTCGTCAGTTCAGTACCGGATATTGCGGCAACCGCGCCGGTCAGAGTTTCCTTTTTACGGGCGCCGTAACCTACGACTACAATTTCTTCAAATTCCTGCGCAGCTTCTTCCATCACCACGTCGATAACGGTACGCGAGCCGACCGTTATTTCCTGAGTTTTGTAACCGAGCAGCGAAAAAATCAAAACGGAATTATTGTCTGCTATTTCTATCGAATAGTTTCCGTTTACATCACTGACAGCGCCCATAGTACTGCCTTTGAGAACGATGCTTACGCCGGTTAAAGTTCCCGAAGCATCGGATATAACGCCTTTTACGGCATGTTTAGACTGCGCGTGAACCAAACAGACGCACGCACACATAACAATTGCTGTTATAAATATTTTACGCATAATGTTTTTTTTTTAATTATTAATATTCCATGTATCATAAGAACGATTTTTTATAATATCAGTTTGTCTGAAAAATAATATTTTCAGCAACAGTTCCATCTTTCGACAGTAAAGTTTAAACAACAGAACGACAGCTGTCTGTTCTGTTCCATACGGCGCCCCGATACCTTGTACCCGCGCCTTAGCGTCTGTTGATGTTTAACCCGTGTGCATGGTAAAAAACGATTTAAAAGGTAATTATTGCTTAACAGATAATAACAGTATTCACGGCGATTGAGTACTCGCCGGCAATAGAATATAAAGCGCCGTATAGAAACGGCGACCTTCAAAATATGGCAGGAATAAAAAAGGCAGCGATATATCGCTCCTCGTGATATTAACTTATGTCGTGATATTAATTGATGTGCAGAACAGCACGTCTCTGTCTCTCTCTCTCTCTCTCTCTCTCTCTCTCTCTCTCTCTCTCTCTGTCAAAGATTAAACCAAGATTAACAAACAGATCTCAAAA
>JAIROW010000224.1 GCA_031257315.1 Prevotellaceae bacterium | reverse complement strand
TATTCGGATAAAACATTGATTGCAGACCTGTCGGTTCCAAAAGGATTTAAAATAGGAGGATATGTTGCGCCTTATTACTATTCGCAGGCAATAGCTGATATTGATAAAGAACTGTTAATCGTTTACCGATTTAAATTAGAGTAAAAATGAAAATAAAAAATTCGGTAATACTGTTTATAATCATGTCAAGTAGGGTGTTCAGTATGATGTATCAAAAAATGAGACAATAAAAAGAGTATCTCGCTATAATCAGTTGAATTTTAAGTATTACATATAAAGCCATCGTCTCTTTTGAGAACGTGTTTTAACATACCTCATTTTTTGTTGATTTGTGAAATTGTATTTTGCTAATAGATAACCAATTATGACTTATTTCCTTATCAATTATGAACAAAAATGCGGTACATCATACTGAACACACTACCATTCGGGCTAAAAAATTAGAGTTTAAAGTGTAGATATTAGAGTTTAGGCGAATCAGAAGTAAAAATGTCCCGAAGGGACAAAATTTTCATAACCGCAGGCGAGCGTAGCGTTGCCTGCGGCTAAAAACGACAACAACAGACTGTCTGAAAGGCAGAACTCTATCGCAAAAGAATTAAAGTTTTGCCTTACAGGCAAAGATAAGAACGATTGTGCTACCGCAAACCGCGCTTCGCTTGTATGCGGTTATGAAAATTTAGCCCATTCGGGCTAAAAAATCAGAGTTTAAAGTTTGGATATTAGAGTTTAGGCGAATCAGGAGTTAAAATGTCCCGAAGGGACAAAATTTTCATAACAGCAGGCGAGCGTAGCGTTGCCTGCTGTTAAAAACGACAACGACAGACTGCCTGAAAGGCAGAACTCTATCGCAAAAGCATTAAAGTTTTGCCTTACAGGCAAAGATAAGAACGATTGTGCTACCGCATACCGCGCTTCGCTTGTTTGCGGTTATGAAAATTTAGCCCATTCGGGCTAAAATAACGTTTTCAACACTTGATTCGCATAATTTATCAAAAAAAAAAAAAAAAAAAAATCGCCAAAATCAAGACTGTTTGCTTTTCCCCTTTCGCAGCGACAGAGGCAGAATTTTTACGCCAAAATCGTAAAGCAGCGAATCGTTGTCGCCTATTTCAGCAATTTTTTCCGGAGTTATATTTTCTATGCGGGAATTGCATACTTCGGAATTTTCAGGGAACAGCAAAATATTGGGTATAAATTTTTTACCAAGAGTGTGTATTTTTTCCATAGGCATAAAAACTACCGCAGGTTCAAAAATATTGTAATACAGCAACTGACTCCAGTAGGCTACATAGGGACCGGCGCCGGACATTTGATTTTTCATGTTATTTATCATCTGCAACGCTGTATCAAGACAGTTTTTGTTGTTATCGATAAATGAAATTAAAGTTAAAACCTTAGCCATTAGTGCATTTGAAGAAGGAAGAGTTTTATCGACAAAATCCATTATTCGCGGAATTTCGGGTAAAATCGGATATTCGGAGAAAAAAAACATGCCCGATTTTTTATCGTAAAAATGTTCCATAGCGTAATTAATTATACCTCTGATTATATCAATATACAATTTGTCTCCGGTAATTTTGTATAATCTGATAAAAGCGTTCGCCGTCAGTACATAATCGTCAAGATATGCCGGCATGTTTGTTTCGGCAATTCTCAACATTCTGTAATCGTCGCGAATATAGTTTTCAATAATATTTCCTGCAAGACGTTTTGCCTGTTCAAAAACCGTTTTGCTGCCGAGCGAACGGTAAACTTCGCAGAAAGCTCCAAGTACCAGAGAATTCCATCCTGCTATTTTTTTTGTATCCACAAAGGGTTTTTCGCGTTTTTTCCTTACTGCATAAAGTTTCTGTTTTATTTTCTCGATTTTCTTGCGACATTCGTTTAATGGTAATTTATACATTTCTGCAAGATTTTCGGGAGTTTTATTTATAAACAGAGTGTTCTTCGTTCTGTTCTCCGATATTCCAAAACAGTCGGCTGCAAATTCAAAGTCAGCTCCCAGTATTTCCCGCATTTCTCTGGCGCTCCATACATAATAGTTTCCATCGATGTTTTCCGTTTCTGCGTCCAACGAACCGCAAAAAAGATTGCCGTCGTAAAAAGCTCTGTTGAGAAACGCAACAGTTTCTTCTATAATTTTTTTATACAGCGGTTTAGGATTATTTCGATAAGCATAACAGTAAGCCACTGTCAGCATTGCATTGTCGGACAGCATTTTTTCAAAATGCGGCTTTCTCCACTCCATATCTTCGGCGTATCGAAAAAAACCGCCGCCCAGATGGTCGTATATTCCCCCTGTAACAATTTTGTCCAGAGTTTTTTCTACATGGTCGGTGAGCGACTTGTCTCTCAAATAATATCCCGAATATTCGAGAAACATCAGCGACAGGGGGAGAGGAAATTTTGGAGCGCCCATTGTTCCTCCATTAAGTCTGTCAAATTTTCTGCGCCACGGTTCAATTATTTGTTTTGCGTCGTTTATTGTTATTTTTTCAATTCTTTTTTTCCTGACTGTATTTGTATCTCTGACTATTGACATCAGTTCCTGCCCCACTTCGACAAGTTTGTCGTATTCGTTGAGATATTTTTGCCTCAATTCTTGTATAATTTCCAAAAACTGTTCGGGGGTGAAATAAGTACCTCCGTAAACGGGAAAACCGTTTGGGAGAGTAAAACAGGATACAGGCCAGCCGCCAGAATTTGTAATTATTTCAATAACGCTCATGTAGAACAAATCCACGTCGGGACGTTCTTCCCTATCCACAATGACGCAGACATAACAGCTGTTTAGCATCTGCACTATTTCTTCGTTTTCAAAGCAGTTTCTCGACAGTTCATGACACCAGTGACATACTGAAAATCCAATACTTATAAAAACAAGTTTGTTTTCTTTCCTTGCTTTTTCAAAAGCTTCGACGCACCATGGATACCAGTCGATTTTTTGATGCGCATGATCTCTGAGATACAGACTGTTTTCGTTTATCAGGCGATTATGCTCCTCCATTGTCTCCGTATTTTATTGCCAACAAAATTACACAAAAAATTTTTTAATGAGAAAAAATTTTTTGTAACACTGAAAAACTGAAAGAGAAATCGAAACAGTCATCTGTTATATTATCCTCTCTTTCAATTTCTTTCCACTCGTTTTCGATAATTTCAGGAAAAAAAGCGTCGGCATTTTTGTATCTGTTGTGAATTATTGTTAAATATATTTTTTCTGCGCAGGCAATCGCTTCTCTGTAAACAGCCTCGCCTCCGATAGCAAAATAACTGTCGGAAATACCGGCGGCAAAAGATACAGCTTTGTCGAAAGCGTCAAACGTGAAGCAACCCGAAGGAGAGAACGCAGTATTTCCTGTAAGTATAATATTTGTTCTTCCCTGCAAGGGAAATCCGATTGATTCGAAAGTTTTTCGCCCCATAATTACCGGCAGTCCCCATGTCAAACTTTTAAATCTCTGCAAATCTTTTGGCAAATGCCACATAAGTCTGTTGTTTTTGCCAATGGCATTATTTTCGTCTATTGCTGCAATAATCGAAAGCATAATAAAAAAACAAAAAAGAAAAAGCGCCATTTTCAGAAATATCTGAAAAACGACGCCTTTTCCGTAATTATCACTTCATGAAAAAATTTTTATTTATGTCTAATTCTTTAAATCATATCCGGTCAATATCTCGACAAATATTTTTATTCAAAGAAACGCGGACTCTTGCCGCCTCCGCCGGAATCGCCTCTGCCAATTCTTACGCGAAGAGAAATTTCGTGCGAACCGCTGGAATATTTTTTCAGCGGACCGGGATTAAAGTCATACGAATAACCAAGTCCAAGAAAATCGGTAACATAAAGCCCTACAATTCCGACTATACTTTCTGCCACAAACTTGTCGTTGAAACGAAACGACGCTCCGCCCCAGAATCTTTCTCTGTATGTAACCATCGTATTAACGTCTAACTGCATGATAGGCCACTCGCTCATTTGCGCTATAAATGCGGGCGCCAGCTTCCAGTCAAGACCAAGATTAAACGTATATTTTGTATAAAAATAGATATGGCGTCCAGTCTCGTAATACTTAAGTTTTTTTAGCTGTGTAAACGCTCTGTTCAAGTGTGTTACAGAAGCTCCTATCTGAAACTGTTCTGTATTAAACTCTATTCCAAAATCGAAATCGGGGTTAAGTCCGCCCGATTTGTCTATGTAAGAGTCAACTACGGGGTCGCTTACGACTTCCGAGCGCAATCCCGATTTGTCAAGACTTTTATACAGGATACCGCCACCCAGACCGAAAGACAGATAACTTTTCTCGAAATGTATATAATAAGCATATCCAAGTTTTGCCATTATAGACGATTCGTATCCAAGTTTGTCGTTCACAACTGAAAGTCCAATACCTGAATTAATTGGATTGAAATAACTGTGGGCGTTCAATACCTGAGTGCTTGGAGCTTGTCTCATGCCTAACCACTGTTGTCGTCCAATCAAAAACGCCTGTATGTAATTTGACGCGCCCGTTGCGGCAGGGTTATAGTTAACCCTGCTCAGAAACTGCTGCGATAGCTGAATGTCATTCTGTCCATTTAACAACAACGGAATAAATGCCGCCACAATTATTAATATTCTTTTCATTTTCTGCATAACATCTAATATATATTTTTTACCTTGCTTTCGGGAAATATTGAGTACCTAATGCACGGTTCATTCTATCAGCCATTGCTCGAGCTGCTTCCATGGTATCGAATCCTCCGGCATAATATCTGTATATACCGTTGCCTGATTCAACATAGACATCAAGATTGAACTGTTGTTTTATTTTCTGAAAATCAGGCTTGCTCAAATCATATTTGCTTGATGCGAATACCTGTACTCTGAATGGCTTGCCCTGATCCACCTGCCTTGACGTTGGCTGCTGTGTTGACGGGTAAGTTGTTGTCGGATACGAAGTCTGTCTGTTGTTACTGTAATATGGAGACTGACCTACTTCTCCGTGTATTGGTATATCGTTGATAGATATGCTCGGAGTAATGTCCATTCTCGTATCGTACAGAGTTTCGCCTGTTGTTCCGATAACTGAAAATTCAGTTCTTCTGTTCAACTGGAAATCTTCTTCCGTTTTTTCTTTTTTCACAAGGAGCTGGCTTTTGCCATAACCTTTCGGGGTCAGCTTGCCGGGATCAATTCCTCGTGAGACGAGATAATCTACAACAGATTTGGCTCTTGCCTGCGACAGTTTGTTATTGTAAGATACAGAACCGCGACTGTCAGTATGCGACCTGATTTCTATTTTCAGGTTCTTGTTTTTTTGCAGCATGTCAATCAGTTTGTTGAGTTCGTCGAAAGATTCTGGACGCAGGGTCGCCTTGTTCAAGTCGTATAAAATATTGTTGACAGGTATAACGGTCTGTATTTTTTCGAGTTGAATGTCCATATCGTAACCGTTTGCCTTACAGAAGTCTATACTCTGCGTAATTTTTCCGACCTGCGTGAATTTGCTGTCCGAGAAAAATTCTCCTTCCTTAATAGCTTTGACTTCGTATCTTGCATTTTCCTGTATATCACCAAAACGGTATTCGCCGCTAAAGTTTGTTTCCGTAATTTTAAGCTGCTGTCCGTTTCCAAAAAGAACGACTTTAACGCCGGCTAACGGACCGAGGTCTGTAAACGAGCCGTTTCTCTGGCGTTCAATACCGGTAACGATACCCGAAAGGTAAGCCTCGCTGCCGACTATCGGAAGATCCCAGCCTTCAATAACTCCAAAACGTTCGTTGATTGAAGTATAGTTTCGGACAATGGGATTGTATTTTTCAACTGTGGTTGACAGTTCATAATCAAGTTCTTCGGGGTCAACGAACAGAGAATATTCGCCTTTTTCGTCCGATATAAGTCTTTCAATCGTTTTTCCGCCCTGTTTTACGTCTATTGAAACTCCCTGTATCGGCACTTTGGTAACAGAATCGTAAATTCTGCCATAAGCAATTAATGACGAGGGGAATCCCTGAAATCTGAAAATATCGTCGCTGTTATCAACTCTGCGCGTGCTGACAAACATGCCTTCCGACATGTCATGTTTTTCGATAAGGTTCATATCGTCAGCCGATGAGTTGAATGGCAAACCAATGTTTACGGCTTTACCGTGAACGTTTACGTCAATTTTTGAAGCAAAAATATCTAATCCTCCATATCCCGGATGTCCGTCGGAGGAGAAGAACAGATAACCGTCGGCTACAAACGGGAAATATTCGTTACCCGCAGTATTGACTTCCCGTCCAAGGTTGATCGGTTTTCCCCATGTTCCGTCGGGCAGTTTGTCGGTGTACCAGATGTCCACTTTTCCAAAACCGCCTTCCATTGAAGAGACGAAATAAATTCTGCTGCCGTCGGGTACAACAAAGGGGTGAGCGACAGGCATTTTGCGGCTTTCTATTTTCAGATTGCCTACTTCTTTCCACTGATTGTTTTCAAATTTGGCAAAATAAATGTAACACTGAGAGTTAGAAGATGAGCCTTCGCATCTTGTATAGTATCCAACATTGTTTACGTTGTCATACGAAAAAGTTCCTTCGTTTATTCTTTCCTTTTTGTTCAGTCCGACAGCTAATTCACCCTTGCTGTATGAGCCGCCCATTGCAACCGCCATATAAAATTTAGAGTATGGCAATCCTGTACGCGGTGAAATATCAACCCGGTTTTTTGCGTCGGCTATTGGATTTCCCGTTGAAGCGTATATCAGATTTTCGTTAAAATAAGCTATACCGTATTCGCTTCCTTTTGAGTTAATAGTTTCCATTGGCTGCAATTTATACTTGGGATTTGCCGTTTTATTTGCTTCGGCAAATACGCACGATGCAATTTTTGCATCAACCAGTTTGTTTTCGGGATTCGATCTTTTGAAAACCTCAAACTGTTTTTTGGCTTCTCCATACTTTGCCTGTTTCAGTAAGACTTCGCCATATCCGAAATAAATATCGGCGCTGACATATCCTGCTTTCAGCGCTTTCACGTAATACGGTTCGGCTTTCTGCGGCAGATTCATCCATCTGTATGATTCTGCAATTTTGTAATAGACAGCGCTTTGTACAGGAACATCTGTGATTTTGTCTTCAATCAGCGTATATTCGTTGACTGCCTTGTAATACTCGTTCTTTTCAAACGCTTTGTCGCCCTTTTTTGTGTTTTGACCGAACATCACAACACTTAGAGTCATAAAAGATATCCACAAAATAAATTTATTCATAACGATCAAATTCAATTAATTTTTGAAAATACAAAGGTAAGGGTTTTTATTGCAATAACAACGTACTTGTTGAAAAATTTAATATATTTTAACGTCAATAATGACTTTTTTACTGTTTTTATGCTGATATTGCAAAATAAGACACTGTATCTGTTAATAAATTTACTGATTTTTTACACGTTTTTTTAAAAGACAAACCCCAAAACTGCGCCTAACGACGTTGGATAGATTTTCATATCAGACGAGCTGAGCGCATCGGTGAAAAATCTGTTAAAGTTTAAACCGAATTTTATAAAATTGCTGTCTGACAGTGGATACATGCCGCCCGCCGACAGTTGAACGCCACAGGTCATCAAATTCAGGTCGTCTGTAAAAGACTGATTATCTTCGCTTTCGAGTTTAATGGAACTGCCGACTTTGAATCCGGGAAGTAAACCTCCCTGAAAATAATACAGCAAATTTCTGTACTTTGGAGTAAGAAGTTTCAGCCCGACAGGAATTGTAACATACTGTATTGCATATTTTGCCGTTTCTTTCGGTTCCAAAACATTATCTATTGATTTAAATTCTATATTGCTGACTTTTGATATATTTTTAAATTTGCCTCCAAGACGGATATACGAAACGCCAATAAAAAACGCATATTTTTCTCTGAAATATTTTTCAGCATTAACGGTTATGTCGAATGAAAAACCGGCGCCGTCGGATTTTATATTTCCCGAAGCCGGCGCCCACGATACAGCCGGCGCAAAGCGTACATGAAACTTCCAGTCGTTATCGTTAAACTTATCTTTACTGTTTTTATTATCTTTATCTTTCGTATCTTTACTGTCTTTATTTTTCACTGCAACAGTATCTTTTAATTTAATTTTTTCATTTTCCCTGCTTTTATTCTGCGCCATCAGCGGCATCGAAAGTAAAAGTCCCGTTAAAATATAAATCAGTTTACGCTTCATTTTTTATGTTCTCCTTATTCTTATTTTTATTGAATTGTCTATCGGTTTATCAGAAATCAGTATGAGATATCCGCCGCCGCCTGCGCCTGAAAGTTTCCAGCCGAGAGCCTTCGTGCGATACGTTTCTATTGTGTCAAGAATTTCTCTGTCAATCATTTTCGGAAACATTTCTATCTGACTTTCAAACGATTTACGAAAACTGTCGGCAAATTTTTCGATATTTTTTTCGAGAATAGCGTCCCAGCAGTCGCTGGCGGCGCGGCTCAGTTTGCTGGCATTTTCTTCGTTAATATACGTTTCTGAAAGCACATCGTATTCCTGCGAGCGCGGCGTAAGAGATACAAGATAAATATGTTCTTCGAGCCAGTCCAGAATATCGCTGTCAAATACCGAAATAATGTCTGCAGGCCAGTAATCGCCGTCATAGTTCAGTCGATTTAAACCCGGCATAACTATTCCGATAGAATCCTGCGACCCGCTTATTTCTTTTTTACCGGGAGGATTTTCAAAACAGAACAGGGTTTTAGCCAGTTTTTCCCTGTCGCCTGTCGGAATATCGGTTTGCCACAGCTCGACAGCTTTTTTTCGCGTGCTTGTTGACATTCCGCTTCTGTCGTTAAATTCGCAGTCCGGCTCGACCGAAACGGTCAATACCGCTCCCGCGCAATATTTCGACACATAAGGTTGGTCAAGCCAGCCTCCTGCCAGGTCTATGCGGTAAGGGATATTACATTCGCGTCGAAGCGCGGTTGTGGAACGCGCCGGTAAATTTCCGTGCGGTATTCTTTTACTGACAATATACTCGATGCCAAGTTTTTCGCACACAGCCTCTTTCGCCGGACTGTGTCCGTCTTCGTTTACAAAGAACACATCGGGTTTCAATTCGACAATATCCTGTTCAAAATCAATAAGTCCTCTTCCTCTGTTTATAAAAGCCTGTTTGACGGCTTTCAAAGCGCTTACCATATACAGTCTTTCCTGCTCGGTATTAATGGTTTTCCGTCCTTTAAGTTCCTGAATAGTAGCATCGGAGCCTATCCCCACATAGAGGTCGCCCAGCAAAGCCGCTTCTTCAAAAAACGCGACATGTCCGCTGTGCAACATGTCGTAACAACCGCTTACAAATATTTTTTTTTTCATAACATATTAATAATTAATTATCAAGTTCCAGCCCAGCCTTCTCTGTCTAAATTTCTATAATTTATTGCCTCTGCCAGATGTTTTACCTTTATATTTTCGGAACTGTCGAGGTCGGCAATTGTTCGCGACACTTTAAGTATTCTGTCATAAGCTCTTGCCGACAGTCCCAGCTGTTGCATCACCATTCTGATGAGTTTCGAACCGGCTTCGTCAAGTTCGCAGTATTTGCGCAGCAAAGTCGTGTTCATCATTGCATTGCAGTATATTCCGATATTCTGTTCAAATCTTTTTCTCTGAATTTCCCGCGCCTTAATAACTCTGTCCCTGACGCTTATGCTGTTTTCGACAACTGTTTTATCGGCAAGTTTGTCAAACGACACGGGAACGACTTCTATGTGCATGTCTATACGGTCGAGCAGAGGTCCGGAAATGCGGGACAGATATTTTCTGACCGCGCCCGGCGGACAGAGGCATTTTTTTTCGGGATGATTATAATATCCGCAGGGACAGGGATTCATCGAGGCTACAAGCATAAAACTGGCAGGATATTCGATTGTGAATTTTGCCCGCGAAATGATTATTTTCCGTTCTTCGAGCGGCTGACGCATGACCTCCAGCACGCTGCGGCGAAATTCGGGCAGTTCGTCCAGAAACAGCACTCCATTGTGCGCAAGCGATATTTCGCCCGGCTGTGGAAAAGAGCCGCCGCCCACCAATGCAATATCAGATACCGTATGATGCGGTGCTCTGAACGGACGCTGGAATATAAGTCCCGAATTGTGTTCTATTTTGCCTGCTACGGAGTGGATTTTGGTGGTTTCAAGAGCTTCGTGAAGAGTAAGCGGAGGAATTATGGACGCCAGACGTTTGGCAAGCATGGTTTTTCCCGCGCCCGGAGGTCCTATCATTATTATATTGTGTCCTCCGGCAGCAGCCACTTCCATTGCTCTTTTCACGCTTTCCTGTCCTTTGACGTCTGAAAAATCGACTTCGATTGATGAAATATTTTTATAAAATTCTTCTCTGGTATTTATTTTTACTGGACTGATTGAATTTTTATTTTCAAAAAAATCAACCACTTCACTGATACATTTTACTCCATAAACATTCAACTTATCGACAACGGCAGCTTCCGCAGCATTTTCTTCGGGGAGAATAAATCCCTCGAAACCGCGTTCCCTCGCCATTATTGCCATAGGCAAAGCTCCTTTTACAGGACGCAGTTTGCCGTCCAGAGAAAGTTCGCCCATAATTATGTATTTTTCAATATCTGCGTCCGGAATTTGTTCGCTGGCGGCGAGAAGGCTCACCGCCAGGGGAAGGTCGTAGGCTGCTCCTTCCTTGCGTATGTCTGCCGGAGCCATGTTGATGACAGTTTTCTTTTGAGGTATTTTGAACCCGTTGGCAATCAATGCAGTTGAGATACGTTGCTGACTTTCCTTTACAGCGCTGTCGGGCAAACCCACAAGATGAAAATTTATACCTGCGGAAATGCTTGTTTCGATGGTTATCAGAGTAGCGTTTACGCCGAAAACCGCACAACTGTACACTTTTACCAGTTTCACGTGTCTTTAATTTAGTCAGTCAGTTATCATTTATTTTTACCATTTTACCGAACATGGAACAGACTTGAACTTTCTCAGTCCGCCACCTCCATGCGATGGACAGGGTACGCTTCTGAATTTTTTCGATTCGCCATAACCACCGCTATCGCTGTCGCTGCAACCAAATTTAAAGTTAATTCCAAACTGCAACGTCGCATATTTGTACGGGAAAGGATCGAACAGCGATATAATATTGTCAGTTATTGCATGTATATTAAACGGACCGATTTCAAAACCGAGACCTAAACCTATATTTACAAACGAATTGTTTGTAACAGTGTATGATAACGCTCCGTGTACGTATGGAATATCGCGGGTCTGCAAAATGGCGGACAGCGCCCACGGAACTCCGGCAGAATTAAATTCGCCATATCCCGTAAGTCCAATTTTCATATAGTCGTTTATTGGATAATTACCTCCAGCCATCAAGGTCGGAGACAGCCACTGCGAATACGGTTCCGAATAGGCATGGTTCGGTCTGAAAACACTTATAAGCGTGTCTTTCAGCGCTTTCCACGTTCTTGCGCCATTAGCGTATCCCGAATACGTTTTCGAGTTTTTGAGACTGAACAGATGCGTGTTTTTGCTCCAGCTCACCATACCGAGATTTAAAATGCTTGCCGAAAATTCCAGTCCGTCTTCCGAAGACGTCGTTATGCCAAAATCCAAAGCGCCGCCAAGATTCGACTGATTAAATATAAAATGACTGCCTTTTAACTGAGAGTTAAATCCATTCACTGCATTTGAAGAAGGCAGGTATTTCACCTCGCCGGGAATTGATGCGTGCGTATTTATTTCGGTATTAACTGTCATATTGTATGTTACGGGATCTGTATATACCGAAAAACTGTTATTTCCCGCTACTGACAGTCTGCCGAAAAGCAGACGTCCACGCAC
Source organism: Prevotellaceae bacterium (assembly GCA_031257315.1). Classification (GTDB taxonomy): domain Bacteria; phylum Bacteroidota; class Bacteroidia; order Bacteroidales; family UBA932; genus JAIRLF01. Next base: position 7,842 of record JAIROW010000224.1, on the reverse strand, counting down.
GCCAAACCATGTTGTTTCGCCCATCAGAAAAGCCGCTCCGAGAGCATATTCTCTGTAATGAAGTCCCGAAACTGCCATTTTTCCATCAACAGTTTGCCCTGCAAATTTTGAATTTCCCGAAACAAACAAATCTACCGGATCTTTGTTGAAGGAAACCGCCGTCGAAAATCGCTCGTTTATATTAAACTGAATATAAGCTCTTTCCATTCTGTAACCGACCATTATTAAAGCTACGTTTCCGTTTGCAGAAATAATGTTACTGTTTTTCATCAGCGAAAGCATTTGCTGCCCGTCCAGCGCTTTGTCTGTTTCAGTCATTTTAGCAATATCAGACTTTTGGTCTGAAAGGGAAACTCCGCTGTTAATCAAATTGTTATAAGAAAACGGAGTTCCTGCTGCAAGCGAAATACTGCTTAAAAGAGGAAAACCGATATTAAGACGGCAATTGCTTGCAACCGCCGGATTCAGCGAGTTTGACTGCAAAATGTCGTGCATCTGATACAGGGTCATATTTTGCTGTGCCGAAACCGTTCGACAGATTCCCAAAATCAAAAATCCCAACAGTATTTTTTTTGTTATCATATTTTTAATGCTGATATTGTTTTACATTTTACAGCTAAATGAAATCCAAGTTCCTTTGATTTCAAAACCGACAGCGGCGTATCTTCCGCAAAATAGAAAGTTACGTCAATCCACAATCTTTTTGACTGCTTTAACGTTTCTACAAAAATTCTGTTATTGTCCGTTTCAACTGTCTGCATGTTTCTGTTTGTCGTTATCGAATAATCTTCCGGCAGCCAGAAATAAGATTTTTCGTTCTCGTCTTCGCCGGTGATATATATTTTAAAACTTATTTTTGTATTCTGAATAAAATTTCTTGTATCCAGTACAATACGCGGTTCTATCCATTGCATGGCGTCGCCGCTGCTGTTGTTCAAGGAAAATGAATATGAGAATACGCCCATTTTTACAGGAAAATCTTTTTGTACTTCATACGAATCAGGTTCGTACTTGAAACTTTCAAAATCCGAAGCCGAAAACACGGAGTCAATCAGTGGTACTGCAAATTCATATTCCGAAACATATTTGTTCGGAAAAGACTCCGGTTTGTAACAGGAATTAAGCAGAATATTCGACAAAAAAAACACTAACAAACTATATCTCATTATATTAACAATTTAGTTGTAACAGCAAAATTAATAATAATTTTAATATTTCAGAAACTTTTGTGATTTTGGACACGATTGCAGGCATCGAATTAACGTTATGAAGCTGTCCAAAAGGCGCACCAGTTTAAACAGACAGTTCGGGCAGTTCAATCCACAAACAGTCTTTAAAATTTTTTGCAATATATCTTTTCAGATAAATTTCCGTATCGCTGCAAATAAGTTTGTCATCAATTCCAAATTTATTGTAAACAAGCGAGTTAACTTCAATATTGTTCGATTTGCAGATTTCCAGCGTCAGCAAAGTATGGTTTATGCTTCCGAGTTTCGACGAAGTTACAATAATTACGGGAAGCTGCCGGTCGATAATGTAATTGACAGTTGTATAACTGTCGTTTACAGGCGTCATTATTCCACCAGCGCCTTCAATAAGTACAATATCATAAGTTTCAAGTAATAAAACGGTTGAAGCGGTTATTTTTTCAATTTCGATATTTCGGCTGTCGATTTTTGCGGCAAGATGCGGCGAAGCAGGATAGCTCAAAACGACAGGACAGGTTATACGGTCAATATCTTCGGGTAAAAGTCCGGTTTTCATTATTTTCCTGTGAGTTTCAATGTCTTCGGAAATACCGGTATTGCCGGTCTGTATAAATTTCTGAGTAATGACTTTTTTGCCGTTCATGGCATATTGTCTTGCAATATAGCCTGTTGCATAACTTTTACCTGTACCAGTATCAATTCCGGTTACAAAAAATACTCTGTTCATATATTTTATTTCTTTTTTCTTAAAACTATATATATTGGATTATATGTTAATTGCACTTTCGATTCATGCGAGAATAAATTTCTGTAATTATCGCAGAATAAAGCGAGTTCTTTTCGCGTTTTAAACATGCAGGTTGAATTTGCATTAACTCCGGTTTTTTTTAGATGCGTGAGAATTTCTTCCGGCGAATCGAAAGTTATTTTAATTTCGTCTTCCGATATGTGTATGACGTCGAAATATTCTCCGAATAAACTTTCAAGTTCATTCGGAGAATAATATTTTAGCCCCGTTCCCGTTATTTCTCTGATTTCCTTTAAGTTATTTTCTCCAAATGTCGATAAAAACATATATGCCGACGGAGAAAGAGCCTGCGCCGCCTTTTTTCCGAATATCTGTAAATTGCTGAACCACTGAATAGTCGAAGATGAAACAATTAAATTCACATTTTCGGGATAATCGACAAACTGCGCATCGCCAGCAATAAACTCGCAGTTATTGTCAGGGAACAGATTGCGTACAGGAATCTCTACTTTTTCGTTAATATCGTTGAAATAATATTTAGCGCCGGCAAAAGTTGCCGCAATTTTGCCCGTTAGCAGTCCTGTACCGCAGCCCAGTTCCAGAATGGTACGCGGCGCTGGATTTGAATAAAAATTTAAAATCATGGAATGTAATTTTCCAGCAATTTCCTTTTGTGCAAAAGCATTTTCGTCGTAAGTATCCATGCTTTTGCAAAATTTGCGCCCGATGCGCACTGTTCTGTCGATTTGTCGGTTTTCAGTCTTTTTTTCGACAACCCTAAAAAAACGTATATCGCCTCCCAGAATTTTTTTAAGCGTTTCGAGCATTGAAATTTCTGCAAACGGAATATGCTCTGAATCAATTGAATATATCGGTACGTTTGCTTCGCTCCATGCGTTTTTCAGATTTTCAGACGGGAAAATTTTATCATTCTCCGAAATAATTGCAAGATTCCATTTCAAGCCGTTTTGCCGTTTTTTTGAAGACAGACAGTATAATGATTTCAGTTCTGCAATCTGATTGTCTATACTTCTGGAAGGCAATAAGTTAAGCATATTTTTATATGCAGATATGTTTCCTGCCGCCCGTATGTAAAATTTTTCCCTGTTTTTTTCGTTGAATGACTGTAATGTGGCAAGAAAAATTCTTTCAGGAATACCTTTTTTGTCGTCAACAGGTAATATTGAGCCATTTATTGCAACTGCCGTTTTAAGATTGTAAATATTAGCGGCATAAACATCGGCAACAAAAACTCCATAAGACCATGCAATAAGTTTCACATTTTCATACGATTGCGTAAAATCGAACTGTTCTGTCCGTATATCGGAATAATCGTAAAACGAAACAATATCATGTTCGGGAAAATCAACTTCCCCAAATATTCCGCAATCAAAGCTCCAGCCGTTGAATATCAGCAGAATATGCCTGTTTCCGTCTTTTTTATGCCAGAATACTTTCATAGATTTTATCAATATGTTCGCTGTTCATTGCGGCAGTAAGCGATAATCTTATTCTTGACTGTCCCTGCGGCACGGACGGATAACGCACCGGCATTGCCCAGACGCCATTAGCCCGCATTTTTTCGGCAAACTGCATACATTTATCGTTTTCGCCAATTATCAGTGGAATAATATGCGTATTGCCGATTATATTCCAGCCTACAAGTTTATTTCTCAACCTCTTTGTTATAGATTGAAGATGTTCTCTTTGCGTTTTCATTTCAACGATTTTTTTTACTATAAAATGCGTCCAGAGTACGTTTACTGGCGGAGCAGCGGTAGTAAATATCAGTGTACGGGACTTGTTTACAAGCCATTGCTTTGCTGTCGAACTGCACAGGACAAAAGCGCCTTCCGAAGCCGCAGCCTTTCCCAAAGTACATACCGTATATTCGATTTTATCTATAAGTCCTTCATTATAAGCGTATCCCAAACCCGATTCGCCGACGGCGCCAAAAGCGTGAGCCTCGTCAACATAAAGTTTTCCTCCGTATTTTTCTTTCAGTTCAACCAGACGCTTCAGGCTGGCAGTGTCGCCGTCCATACTGAAAATACTTTCGGTAACAATATATATTGATTTATAATTATTGACATTCTGTTCGAGTATGCGTTCCAGATCCGACAAATCGTTATGTCGATAGCGTTTAAAATCAGAAACACACAGTTTTATTCCGTCTATTATGCTTGCATGAACAAGTTTGTCGGCAACAATAAGATCGTCTTTTTCCGCAATTGCCGGCAATATTCCCGTATTTGCATGATAACCTGAATTATACATCAAACATTCTTTGCCATAGAGTTCCGAAACGTATTTTTCAAAATTTTCTACAAAAATACTGTTTCCGGTAAGCAAACGCGACGACAATGCCCCCATAAGAAAATTGCCGGTATCGATACTGTCGAAAAATTCTTTCTGCAAATTTTTCATTCCCGAAATGCCGAGATAATCGTTTGAAGAACAGTTTATATATGTTTTTCCTTCATATTCGACGTATATCCCGTTCTGGCGCAGGGTTTTAAGCTCCCTGAATATTCCTTTTTCCCAAAGTTCATTTAACTTTTTTTGCATGTGCAAAAATACTCAAAAATTGGAAAACAGTATGATAATAATTGTAATATACTGATATTAAGACTGTAACTGCTGTGTTTCATACTGATATGTTTGCCTGTATTTCTGTATGTTTTAAATTTAATGCTCAAAATTATGGAGCATAAATTATAAACGACATTACTCCCTATCCGGCTTATAACATATTAACAGTCAAACGTTATAAAATTTTAATCTGAACAGTCGCAGTTTTTAATTATTTTTGCGCATTAATTTGTAAATGACAAAACGATGGAATTATATCCTTTAAAATTCAAACCTGTTTATAAGGAAAGGGTTTGGGGCGGTAACAAGATTGAAAAAATTCTCGGCAGAGTTAAAAACAGTAATAAAAATATTGGCGAAAGCTGGGAACTGTCTTCTGTCGGCGGCAGCCTGTCGGTTGTGAGCAACGGTTTTCTGAAAGGCAACAATATTCAGGAAATCGTTGAAATATACATGGGCGAAATTGTGGGCGAAAAAATTTACGAAAAGTTTGGAATCGAATTTCCTCTGCTTTTCAAATATATAGATTCGTCGGAACTTTTGTCCGTACAGGTTCACCCCGACGACGCTACTGCAATGGAACGCCACAGGGCTTACGGCAAGACGGAAATGTGGTATGTACTTGACGCTGACGACGATTCGCAAATATATGTGGGTTTTAACCGCGAAATCGACAAAGAAGAATTTAAAACAAGAGTTAAAAATTCAACTTTACTTGAAGTTTTGAATGTCGAAAAAGTTGAAAAAGGCGACGTATATTTTCTTCCCTCTGGCAGGATTCACGCGCTCGGCAAAGGCTTGCTGATTGCTGAAATTCAACAGACTTCCGATATAACTTACCGAATTTACGACTGGGGACGGGAAAACAATCCAGCAACGGCTCGCGAAATGCACACTCAACTTGCCGAAGATGTTATAGATTACGGTTATTGTGAAAAATATGTAACCGAATATGTTCCAAAACAGAATAAACCGTCGGAGCTGGTTAAATGTCCGTATTTTACAACAAATTTACTTTCGTTAACTCAAAAGACAGAGCGAGACTACGCCGCAACAGATTCATTCGTCGTATATATGTGCATCGACGGGCAAGCCGAGCTGTTGTGTAATAACGGTGTTTCGGAAAATATTTCCAGAGGCGAAACAGTTCTGATTCCCGCAGTAATTGATTACGTAAATATAAATCCACGCACAGATGTGAAATTAATTGAAGTATATATTGAATAAATAATTATTCTGCTTGCAGAGACGTTGCAAGTAACGTCTCTACTTCCGGTTTTCAGCTGCCACTTTCCCCACATTTTCTCATATTTTGTAAAAAAACTTTACATCAATGTAAAGTTTTTTTACAGTTTTCTATACTTAAAAAACAACAATACATTACAAATCAAACAGTTATAATTTTGGCACGATTATTGGTATATTTAAAGATAATGATATTAATTATGTAAAATAAATAAAACTATGAATATTTTTACTTCCTGTCAGCGCAGCCGGTTTTTCATTTATGTGAATATTACCGGATTAGCCATCGGACTGGCTGCATCTATAATGTTGATTATGTTTGTGGTAAATGAATTAAGCTACGACAGGCATTTTGCCGACGCCGACCGTATTGTACGCCTGTTGACCGTTTACAGTAAAAACGGAAAACTAAACTATTCGCCTATATGTCTGCGGAAAGCATATTCCGAACTTCCGAACAGCGTGCCGGAAGTGGAAGCCGCCGTTCAGATATACAATGCCTATGATGTAGAGGTTACTTGCGAACAGAAACGTTTCCAGAAAGTTAAAAGTCTGTTGACTGACCCCGAATTTTTCAAAATATTCAAAATGAAATTTATCGAAGGAACGCCCGAAACCGCTCTGGCAGCCCCGAACAGCGCCGTATTTACGCGCCGTCAAGCCGAAATAATGTTCGGTTCGACTGAAAAGGCTATTAACCAGACAGTTTCGTTACTGGGAAGCGATTTTACCGTATCGGGCATTGTCGAGGAACTGCCGAAAAATACGCACTTCGGCTTCGACATGCTTGCGCCGACAAAAGCCATTCCGTGGCTGAATGAAGTCGGAGGACTGGAATTTCACTCCTATTATCTGATTCGGAAAGAATCGCCGGTCGAAACAGCGCGGGCAAATATCGAAAAGGCTTATTTGCCAATTGTTGCTCTGTGGGGCGAACGCATTGGCGACAAAGAAGCCTCCGGCGTAACGGAAATGTTGAGCGACGCATATCTTAATTCAAAAGCCAGTTTCAGTCTCGGAGCAACCAGCAGCATGAACTATATCAGGATTTTGACCATACTGGCGATGTTTATTCTGCTGTTAGCCGTAAGCAATTTCATCAGCCTTTTTGTGGCGCAGGGCGAAATGCGAATGAAGGAAATTGGTATCCGCAAAGCCAACGGAGCGCGGATTGGCGATATTGTGCGCCTGTTTTTTACGGAAATATCCACGATTGTCGGCATTGCCTTTATCATCGGTTTTGTTGCCGCAATTCTCTGTGTTCCGTATTTCGGAGAACTGATAAACAGAAATATCGATTTGATGCAACTTTTTACGCCCTCGTTTATAATTGCCGCTGTGGCGCTGTTTGTTGTAACGGCAGGGCTTTCGGCTTTCTATCCCGCCATTTATCTCAGCCGTTTTTCGCCGCTTGAAATACTGTGCAAGCGTATCCGGTTTTCACGTCGCCGGCTGACAGCTTCGGTGGTTGTTTTTCAGTCGGTTGTTTCAATTGTGCTTCTATCCATTATTTATATGTTATACAGCCAGACGTCCTATCTGGAAAAACTTCCGGCAGGCTACAATACCGAAAACGTAATGAGCTTTTGGTTTAACAATATCGGCGACAACTACCATGCTGTCAGGCAGGAACTGCTTAATCTGCCCGAAGTGAAGGCTGTGTCAGGCTCGCATCATATTTTCGGATACGGATATAGCGGACAGAGCATCGCGCCATGGGACGACGAAGAAAAAGTTATGACTGTCAACGAATACCGCCTGATGACCGGTATGCCCGAACTGATGGAACTCGAACTGCTTGAAGGACGTTTCTGGCGCGACGACGACCCCGACAGTACCGGTATGATTATTATTAACGCGACAGCGGCAAAAATACTATCGGGCGACAATCCGCCGCTCGAAACCTGCTATCACTATCCCAACCACAGAGGTCCCGTAAAGGTTATCGGCATTGTAAAAGATTTTTACTACGACAATCCTGCGCTGACTGTCGCGCCGATTGTGCTGAGCCGCATACGGTGGGCTAACTGTATAAATATCCGTTTCATC
>JAIROW010000031.1 GCA_031257315.1 Prevotellaceae bacterium | reverse complement strand
CATCTTCATCCCCATTTTCATCACAATATTCAGTATATTTTTTAATTAACCCTACTATTTTGGGGTATAATTTTTCAGCGGTTTCAATATTTGGTTCCAATTCTTTTCTCATAATATTTCCTTCAATATGTATTTATTTTACCATATGTTCTTATTTTGTCAATTGATTTTTTCAATATTTTACATAAATTTTAGGCGCAATGGCATATAACGTGTATATATCAACCAATTTACCTCAAAAGGTTGATATAATGTTCCGATTTGGGATATTATGTCAACCAAACCGCCTTTTTATCGGTTGATTGTAAATTTGCCGGAAAATAAAAAAAACACTTGACAAAACCGAAAATATGATATTATAGTGATTGCGTCAATACTCCGCACAGAGCCTCCGGCATCTGCGCCTTGCCTGCAAACCTGTTTTTGTAAGGAACTGTTGCCAAAAAACCTTTTGCGAAATCTTTTATCATTTTATTTTTCCTTTTTGCTCTTTCCGGCGGTTGATAATTCTAATTTTAATTATGCAAAGATATATATTTTTTCGGATATAAATAATGCGAACTTTTAGCCCAAAGGGCTTGATTTTCGTAACCGCAGGCGAGGCGATAGCCGTTGCCTGCGGCAGTGCGAAAGCGCTGAACTTGCCCGAATGGGCAAAACTCCTCTGCGTTTTAGTTCTGCCCGAATGGGCAAAACTCCTCTGCGTTTTTGTTCTGCCCATTCGGGCAGGGTTGCTTGTACGTTTCGTTGTCCGCAGGCAACGCTGCGCTCGCCGTGCGGTTATGCAAATTCGGCTTTTCAAGCCGTTTATAACACCCTGACTTTTAGCCCAAAGGGCTTGATTTTCGTAACCGCAGGCGAGCGTAGCGTTGCCTGTGGCAGTACGAAAGCGCCGAACTTGCCCGAATGGGCAAAACTTCTTGCTGTCCGCAGACAAAAGTCGCAGGCAACGCTATCGCTCGCCTGCGATTAATGAAAATTTTGTCCCTTATATGTATCTTACATTTCTACCGAGCGATGCAATCCTGACAGATTGCAAATTTTGTACTGTACGGTAGAGACGCGATTAATCGCGTCTCTATTGAAACCATTAACCATTTAATTTACATGATTTTTCAACGCATGGAAAAGACTGTTATAAAATGTCTGAAACTCTCCGCAGCCGGTACATCATACTGAACACCCTACCTATCAGGACATTTTAATTCCTGATTCGCATTATTAACAAATTTAGAACATGTAAATCCTGAAAATTCTGCAATTCTGTTAATTTGTCATTTAAAATATTTAGCGTAAATTTGCACAAAATTTATTTTGTTATGAAATATTTTTATTGTGTATTTCATATTATTGTTAATGTTAATATTATGTTGATAACAGAGATTGCAAATTCGCAGACGGTGAAAACATATAAACTTGATAACGGGCTAACTGTGATTCTTGCCGAAGATCATTCTGAACCCAAAGTTTTCGGAGCGGTAGCCGTAAAAGTCGGTTCAAAAAACGACCCCGAAGATAAAACCGGAATGGCTCACTATTTTGAACACGTGATGTTTAAAGGTACGGACAAAATTGGAACTGTTGATTATGTGAAAGAAAAGCCTTATCTGGATTTAATATCCGAACTGTATGACAAACTTGCTACGGTTGCAGATAATGACTTGAAACGCAATGAAATACTGAAACAAATCAATATACAGTCTATCGAAGCGAGCAAGTATGCAATACCGGGCGAAATAGACAAACTGCTGAAAAAATATGGCGGCGCCGGCATAAACGCATATACAGGCTACGACCATACAGTGTATCACAATACGTTTTCACCCGATTATATGGAAAAATGGCTGGCAATATATGCCGAAAGATTCCGTAATCCAGTATTCAGAATGTTTCAGGCTGAGCTTGAAACCGTTTACGAAGAACGTAACATGTACGCCGACATTATGGGATCAAAAGCTGTGGAAGACCTGACTAAACGGGTTCTGAAAAAACATCCTTACAGAAATCCGATTATAGGAACGGTGAAAGACCTTAAAAACCCGTCGCTCAGCAGAATGACTGATTTTTACAAAAAATACTATGTGGCAGGCAATATGGCGCTTATTCTTGCCGGCAATTTCGATTCGGAAAAAATAATTCCCCTGATTGAACAGACTTTCGGCAAACATCCTGCCGGCAAAGCTCCTGTATTTGATTTAAAAAAATATATGGAAGAACCTTTCGTCGGGCGCGAATTTTTTTCGGGACGCTATGTTCCGCTGAAAGCCGGAGTTATTTGTTTCAGAGGCGTTGCTTCTGCCGACCCCGACAAAGTCGCGCTCGACTGCTGCATGTCGATACTGTCGAACAAATCGCAGACAGGATTGCTCGACCAGCTGCGAACCGACAGCAAGGTTATGTTTGCAACAGGCATACAGCTGTCGATGAACGATTTGGGAGTCATCGCCATTGTCTTTGCCCCGAAACTGTCTGGCTCGCTGAAAAAAACCGAAAGCAAAATAACGGCTGTGATAAATGATTTGAAATCAGGCAATTTCAGCGACGAACTGTTTGAATCGATAAAAATTTCGATTATAAAAAACAATGCAATGCTTGTCGAAAACAAGGTTAAACTTGGAAATCTTCTTGTCGAACTGTTTTCGAGCGGACAGACATGGGAAGAATATATTGCCAGAACAGACAGATACCGCAACATAACCAAACAGGAGTTGATAGACGCTGCAAACAGATATTTTACAGACAATCGACTGGTTTTTTACAACAAACCCGGCTTTTCGGGCAAAGCCGAAAAAATATCGAAACCCGACTATGCGCCGCTGCTTTCGGTAAACGGCAACGCCCAGTCAACATTTGCAAAGGAACTTGCTACAACAAAAGTCAAGCCAAATTCTCCAAAATTTGTGGATTTCAGCAGTGATTTTAAATATGGCGACATACAGAAAAACGTACATCTTGTTACAGGTAAAAATTCTTTTAATGAAGTGTTTACGCTTAAATTCCGTTTCGGTTACGGAACAAATGCCAGCAAATTGATGGAATTGCTTCCCAAACACCTGCCGGAACTTGGTACAGAATCGCGAACGGTAAAAGAATTTCGCTCGGCAATGCAGAAACTGGGAGCTTCATACGAAATGGAAGCGCACAGAACATCGTTTGACCTGAAAATTGACGGTTTTGATAAAAATTTTGAAGAAACAATTGTTCTGTTTAACGATTTTCTTAAAAATATTAAACCCGATGATAAACAAATGTCTAAACTGTTGCACGACGTACATGAACGCAATAAAATTGAATGTAGCGATATAAACGCCTTGTCAGACGCTCATTTCAGCCGCATTGTGATGGGCGGACAGTCGGAATATCTTGGCAGGCTGTCGATTAAGGAAATAAAAAAACTGCAATCGTCGGATATGACAGACCTGTTTAAAAACATACAGAAATACGAAACTGCAATTATTTACGTTGGAAACATTGCTTTCGACAGTGTAAGGGAAATTATTGCTTCAAAAGTTGATTTTCCCGAAAACATGCTTGACGCCGACAAGTCTTTTTTTGAAGTCGAAGATTACAGTTCCAATTTGATTTCGGTATTTAATTACCGCAAGGCAAATCAGGTAGTTGCAAATTTCTACGTACCCGGCATGCCTGCCATCAACGACAGCGATATTGTCGCAGCTTCGTTTTTCAACAGCTATTTCGGTATCGGAATGTCGTCGATAATGTTTCACGAAATCAGAGAACTGCGTTCTTTGTCGTATTCGGCAAACGCTCAATATTTTTTTTCAAACAGAAAATATGCAGCCTTCAAAGGTTACATGCTCGGAAACATAGCTATTCAGGCTGATAAAACCGCTGAGGCTGTCGAACTTGTTGACAGTCTTATAAAAAATATGCCTCAAAAAGCTGAATTGATAAAAGATATAAAAAATTCATACAAAGAATCGATAAATAACTCACTGCCAACGTTCCGTGAAATCCCCGAATATGGATACTCGCTGATAGAACAGGGCTATGGCGAAGATTTTAGAAAAACCATGTATGACAGTATCGATTCTCTTACAATGGAGACAGTTAACCGATTTTACGAAAAATACATAAAAGGAAAACCCCTGATTCACGTTTTGTCGGGAAACAAAGCTAAAATGAACTTGGATAAATTGAATATCAGAAAACAGGAATTAAAATTAAAAGACATATTGAGATGAAAATACCGTTAAGAAGTTCCGTTATAACGGAAGGACGAAAAATGGCAGGAGCGAGAGCGCTTCTCCGAGCAAACGGAATGAAAGCGGAACAGATGGGAAAACCGGTTATCGCAATCGTTAACTCATTTACGCAGTTTGTTCCCGGACATGTCCATCTTCACAATACTGGACAGGAAATCAGGCAGATAATAGAATCGCTGGGCTGTTTTGCAGCAGAATTTAACACAATTGCCATCGACGACGGTATAGCCATGGGACACGAAGGAATGTTGTATTCGCTTCCTTCGCGCGATTTGATTGCCGACAGCGTTGAGTATATGGTAAACGCCCACTGCGCCGACGCCATGATTTGCATCAGCAACTGCGACAAAATTACGCCCGGCATGTTAATGGCTGCCATGAGACTGAATATCCCGACAGTTTTTGTTTCGGGCGGTCCGATGGAAGCTGGCATTTATAATTCAAAACGTCTCGATTTAATTGATGCCATGGTTAAATCTGCCGATCTGTCGGTTAGCGATGAAGAAGTGAAACAGATTGAACTTAATGCCTGTCCAACCTGCGGTTCGTGTTCTGGAATGTTTACTGCCAATTCGATGAACTGTCTTAACGAAGCAATCGGGCTGGCTTTACCCGGAAACGGAACAGTCGTTGCAACTCACGTCAACAGAAAAAAACTGTTTGAAGACGCCGCAAAACTGATTGTCGAAAACGCATTTAAATATTATGGCGAAGGCTGCGCCGACGTTCTGCCTCGCAGCATAGCAACGCGCAACGCATTTCTGAATGCCATGACTCTGGACATTGCAATGGGCGGCTCGACCAATACCGTTCTTCATCTTCTTGCTGTTGCCGCCGAAGCAGGCGTCGATTTTACAATGGACGATATTGACGCTCTTTCGCGTAAAACGCCCTGCCTGTGCAAAGTCGCGCCAAATACCGACAAATATTATGTGCAGGACGTTAACCGTGCCGGAGGCGTAATTTCGATTATGTCGGAACTTGCCGCAGGCGGACTGATTGACGCTTCTGCAAAACGTGTTGACAGACTGACTCTGGGCGAAGCCATTGACCTTTACGGAATAACAGAAACCGGTGCAAAACAGGAATTAATAAACAGATACAAATCGGCGCCCGGAAACAGATTCAACATCGAATCCGGCTCGCAGTCTTCGTATTTCGACAGTTTTGATACTGACAGAACAAACGGCTGTATCAGAAATCTGAAAAATGCGTACAGCAAAGACGGAGGTCTGGCGGTTTTAAAAGGCAATATTGCCAGAAACGGCTGCGTCGTAAAAACGGCAGGCGTTGACGAAAATATCCTGAAATTTACAGGAAAGGCAAAAGTCTTCGATTCTCAGGAATCTGCCTGCGAAGGAATATTGAACGGAAAAATCGAAGCCGGCGACGTGGTTGTTATTGCATTTGAAGGTCCGAAAGGAGGACCGGGAATGCAGGAAATGCTGTATCCTACTTCATACATAAAATCAAAACATCTGGGCAGGGAATGTGCGCTTATAACCGACGGCAGATTTTCGGGCGGAACATCGGGCTTGTCCATCGGACACATATCGCCCGAAGCGGCGGCAGGCGGAAATATCGGGCTGCTGCGCGACGGCGACACTATTGAAATTGATATTCCAAACCGGTCGATAAACGCGCTTGTCAGCGACTCGGAGTTTGAAATCCGACGCAAACATGAAAACGGCAGAGGCAAAGATGCGTTCACTCCGCCGATACGCCGGAGAACGGTATCAAAAGCATTGCAAATATACGCAAGCATGGTCAGTTCGGCTGACAGGGGCGCGACAAGAATAATTGACAGTAAACAAATTGATTAAAAATATAAAATAATGAATACGGCAAACAAAATCGCTTCATCGCTTCTGGAAATCAAAGCGGTTAAACTCAGCGTTACAGAACCTTTCACATGGGCTTCGGGCTGGAAATCGCCAATCTATTGCGACAACAGAAAAATACTTTCATATCCCGAAATCAGAAAACTTGTTTGCGACAATTTTGTTGCACAAATCAAAAAACTGTACCCTGACGTACAGACAATAGCAGGCGTTGCAACCGGAGCCATAGCGCACGGAGCGCTGGTCGCCGAAAAGCTGAACCTGCCTTTTGTTTATGTAAGATCTGCTGCAAAGACTCACGGTCTTGAAAATCTGATAGAAGGAGAACTTGCTGCAAACTCCAAAGTCGTTGTTATCGAAGACCTGATTTCGACAGGCGGCAGCAGCATCGCCGCCGTAGAAGCGTTAAGACGGGCAAACGCCGATACGCTCGGACTGCTTGCAATTTTTTCGTATGAATTTGATATGGCAGCAACAAATTTCAACAGCGTGCAATGTAAATTCAACACTCTCAGCAACTATTCAACGCTGCTCGAAACGGCGCTCGAATGTAACTACATTAAACCGGACGATTTGATCGCCCTGAAAAAATGGCGCGAAGCTCCCGACAAGTGGGGCAGTTAACTGTTGCAACACAAATTTTTGATGATATAGACTGGCAGCGGTGAAATGTCTATCTGTTTTTGGACAGTGCGGAGTTAGAAGATAAAAGTTTTGACTTTAAAACGTAAAAAATCGTTTTTTTATATGATTTTTTGTGCGAAAATTTTGGAATTTCTGCTTTTTGAAATATTTTTTACAGCCCGCAACTGAATGTGAAATTTTTATCAAATTTAAGTCGGTAATATAGCGCTAATAACGATTTTTTATCATTACACTTACGGGCAGGACAGTTGACCGGGAACTGTGCCGCTTGATATGGCTCCAAACTGTTTCAGCATTTCGCGCGACGGCAGCATGGCTGTTGCCGGACACAGCGGAAAAATCAGCTGCATAGACACGAACAGTTTTACGGTATCAAAAACATGCACAGCCGATTATAACGTTTTTGATATTGAGTGGGGCGACGGTGACTGGTGCTGCTACACGGCTGGCGGAGATTACGGGGATTCAGAATATTGCATACGCAAATACACAGGCAACGACTATACGTTCATCAATAAATATTCTTATGACGGAATTTTTCCAGTAACAGTCAACGGAACAACAGTTCAGTGTCCTGCACATGCGCAGTATATTTTCACCGACCGGCAGGAAACGGAAGCAATTGTTATCAAAAACGCTGTTTACGACAATATTCCATTCGCATGGTCGATTGAACATGTACAGTTAAATTAGAGATAAATTATTGCAGAGACGGGGCGCTGTTTGTCCCGTCTCTGTCATTAGAGTTTAAATTAGCATTAGAGTTTATGTAAAATTAAATATGATATTGGAAAGCATATATCTGGCTGAAAGCCATAATTTACATAACCGCCGGTCACCGACCGGCGGAAGAAACAGTGAGACGATAACGCTGCCTGTAAAGGCAGAACCCTGTGTATCAGAAAATATCAAGTTCTGGCTTTCAGCCAGTTATTTAGGATTATGTTTGTCCGTATGTCAAACGACATACGGTTATGAAAATACTGGCTGAAAGCCAGTATATACTCAAATAAAATTACATAAACTCTATTATTTTCATACTGTTCAACATCAAAAATATTTGTCGCTGAAATTCATAAGATAAAGTTTTTTTGAAGCGCGTGTTATTGCCGTATAAAACCATCTTAAATCTTCAAAAGTGAGATTGTCGTTCGGGAAATACGGACAGTCAAGAAAAACGCAGTCCCACTGTCCGCCCTGCGATTTGTGGCAGGTGATTGCGTATGCAAACTTTATCTGCAAGGCGTTAAAATACGGGTCTTCTCTTATTGCTTTGAGTCTTGTCTGTTTATTCGATATATGTCCGTAGTCTTCGGCAATGCTGTAAAACATTTGCCGGTTTTTCTCGGCTGAGAGCGATGCGCTTTCGATACTCAAAGTATCGAGTATGGCTTTACTTTCAATTTCAAGACCGTCGTAATCGGGAAATTCCAGAACCATGTCTGCAAAATGCAAATCATAGCGTTCATAATACTTGCGTATCCGCCGCACCGTTGCCATGTCGCCGTTGGCAATAAAATCAATTTCTTCAATGTCTTTCAACGACTGATAGTTGTTTTTTACAATCATCACCCTGTCGCCCGAAGTAATTTCTTCTTCCATATACAGAATCCGGTTTCTTACGCCTTCGTTATAACGGTTTGCCGATTTGTTTGAACGACAGAGAATTATGACCTCCCCGTTTCCGTATTTTTCGTAGGCGTCCGTCAAAGTCTCTACAATATCGCTGCCCGAAATCGAAACAATATCGGGAAAATTCAGGTCAAATTTCGGAAATCTGATGTCGCTGGCTTCAATCTGTTGTCGCAGTAAAGTCGCGTTATACAGTATTCCCGATTCATTTGCCTGTCTTACAACCTCTTTCAGTTCCATTTCCATGCAATTTCCATAACATTGCAGCCTGCCGAGTTCGAGAGCCGGACTGAGCGCGAATCCTACGGGAGGAAGCTGGGCGCTGTCGCCAACAATTACAAGTTTGCAGTTTTTGCCGCTTTTTACATATTTCATCATGTCTTCAAGCAGGTTGCCGGAGCCAAAAATGGACTGCTCATACGAACTTCCGGCAATCATCGAAGCCTCGTCAACTATAAATATCGCATCTCTGTGAGAATTGTACGCCAGCGCAAATTCGGCTCTTTCGTCAGCCGATTTTTGCCTGTATATTTTTTTGTGAATCGTGAACGCCTGCTCGCCGGCGTATGAAGACAGAACCTTTGCAGCCCTTCCCGTAGGCGCCATCAATACTGTGTCAATTTTTAAACTTTTAAGACATCTGACCAGCGCTGCGATGATTGATGTTTTTCCAGTTCCCGCATACCCTTTTAACAGAAAAATTTCGGAATTTGCAGTCGAAATAAATTCCGAAAGCCCGTTAATCAGTTTTTTTTGCTCGTTTGTGGGAACAAATTTTAAATTTATTTCTATCTGATTTACAATATGTTCGCTTATCATTTGTAAAAAATTTATTATATATTGCGTTTGTTATAAAAAATATTTATAATTTTGCGCAAATATAATGTTAATTTTGTTTATACGAAATAAAATAGATGTAACTTTAATATAAATTGTAATGAAAACTATTCTGCAAATTGTTTTTGGCGCAGTAGCTGTCGCTTTAGCGTATTTATTTATTGACAGCATGTTGGAACCTATTCGTTTCAGAGACGCGGTAGAGTATCGCAGAAATCTGGTAATTCAGAGATTGAAAGACATCAGAGATTTGGAAATAGCCTATAAGGACCGTTACGGGCGTTTTTCGGGCAGTTTTGACACTCTGATCAGTTTTTATAAACTGGACAGCCTTAAAATTATTAAACAGGTCGGTTCGTGGGACGATTCCGCAGCCGTTGCAAAAAAACTTGTTTTTACCGATACAATAAAAATTGCCGTCAAAGATACTCTGTTTAAAAGAAGAGAAAAATTCAGTATCGATTCTGTTCGCAGAGTGCCGCTTGTAAACAGCGACTTTGACATTGCAGCCGTAATGTATCCTTCGATTTCGGGCGTAGAAATACCGCTGTTTGAAGCAAAAACCGATAACCGGATTTACCTCGGAGGATTAGACATTCAGGCAATTGTCAATCTCACCGACGAACAGCAAAACATGAACAAATATCCGGGACTGAAAGTCGGCAGCATAACGCAACCCAACAATAATACGGGCAATTGGGAATAAATTTGACGTGTAAAAGGTATAATGCAACTGGAATTTGATTTCGTTGATAAAAAATTCAGGATAACCGATGCGGAAAATTACAGATTATCCATTCAAATTTCTTTGAATGGATTTTCTTTTTGCGTTTACGACGCGGGAACCGATAAACATCTTGTAATCAAGCATTTTAGTTACACGAAAAATATAAGAGACGAAGATTTGTGGATGGAAGAAATTGCCGAAATCTCAAACATCATTTTTGCCGACTTCGACAGCAGCACGTGGTGTAACTGTTTGTTTTACACTCAAAAAAATATTCTTGTTCCAAAAGACGTCTTTTCAGAATCCTGTATAAAAGATTACATGTCGCCGCTGTTCAGAATTGGCGAATACGACGAAATAAACGTGCATTATATTCCTGAAATAGACTCGTATTCGTGTTTTTTGATGCCAAGCAGAATAACGATGGAGTTAGTATCGCGGTTTGACAGTGTAAATTTTTTTGACCAGACATATTGCTGCCTGCGCGAAATGACAAAGAAAGTTTACCGGAATAAAATGAACGTCATTTTTTGCGGAAATTTTATCAACATAATCCTTTATAAGGATAATTCGCTGATATTGAACAACTCTTTTGAAGTGTCGAATATAAATGACGTAATATACTTTATTGCGGCAATAATCCGTAAAAACGAAATTGCCAAAATTCCGATATTCGTTTCAGGAGAGATTTCGCCGGCAAATATAAGAGAACTGGGAAAATTTTTTCCGAACCTGATACAGGAACACGACAGAAAAGTAATGGTGAGACTGGGACTCGAAACATCGTCGAGATATTACAGTCTGTTAATGATGCACAAATGCGAATAATCAGCGGACAGTGCAGAGGACGATACTTGCCCCAGCCTCCAAACGGTTTCAAGGCAAGACCTACAACAGATTTCGCAAAAGAAAATCTGTTCAATATTTTAGAAAATTTTTTTGACCTTGCCACAGTTGACGTTCTTGACCTTTTTGCCGGAACGGGCGGAATATCGTGCGAATTTGCTTCGCGCGGTTCGCTTTCGGTTGACGCCGTAGAAATTGAAAATATACACTTTAACTACATAAAAAAGACCGTAAAACTGCTCGAACTTAACCAGATACACGTTATCCGCAACGATGTGTTCCGGTTTCTTGAATTTTGCAAAAAAAAATATGACATAATTTTTGCAGATCCGCCATATTCCAGCGACAGAATCCGGCATATTCCACTGTCAGTTGCAGAAAATAGACTGCTTAAACCCGACGGGCTGCTGGCTGTCGAACATCCCTCAACGGTTGATTTTGAAAAAACCGTCGGATTTTTTAAGCGTAAGTCTTATGGCAGCGTAAATTTTTCGTTTTTCAGATTCTGACAGACGCGCCAGTATTTCTTACAGTCAAAATTCAATATGCTTCTGACAGACCTGAAACGTATCTAAAATTGTTGATTGTCGATAATTTAACCGACAGTCAATCGGTTGCAACAGTCCGCAACGGAAAAAAAAATCTTCATTAATAAAAAAAATTCCTGCAAATGAGTTGATTAACTGTAAATTTTTTATTACCTTTGTTGTCGTTATTTTTATTTTTTTACAATACAAAAATGCCTGAAAATGACAGAACTGTAAAGTTTTGCATATAAAAACCATACGGTTTATTTCAAAAATTTGTTTGCGGATTTAAGTGTTAATATATTATACCCAAACAAGTAAAAAATATATGTTCCTGAATAATTAAATAACAGTGAATTAACGAAAATAATTACAAAATTAAAAATGTATAAAAAAATATGATAGACAGCAAAATCTCAATTCGTTTTTTTGACGACAAAGAAATTCGCGCCGTTTGGGACGAAGAAAACAACAAATGGTGGTTTTCGGCGCTTGATGTTGTGGGCGTTCTCAACGAACAAAACGACTGTGAAAACAACTGCAACTGTTGGAAATACCTGAAAGCCAGATTGAAAAACGGGAACAATGAACAGGGTAGCGTTACTGCCCAATTGAAGTTTACCGCGCCCGACGGAAAAAAACAACTGTCAGATGTTCTTGATAATGACGCAATTATAAATCTTGCCAAACAGTTTCCAAACAGTCGGGCAACAAAATTTCTTGACTGGTGGCTTACTTACAGCGACAACACTGTTGACGGACAAAGCAAAAAGAAAGCATACAACTTTTGGGAAAACAACCCTGTTGCAAACAAAGATGTGGGGACGACAAAAGCATTGCAGCAAATTCATGCCTGCATATTCGGCGGACTGTATGATTTTGCAGGTAAAATCCGCGACAAAACAATTTCAAAAGGCGGTTTTACCTTTTGCCTTGCTCAATATTTAAATAATGCGTTGAAAATGATTGATAAAATGTCTGAAACTTCGTTCAATGAAATTGTAGATAAATATGTAGAAATGAATGTTGCACACCCGTTTATGGAAGGCAATGGACGAGCTACACGCATCTGGCTTGATTTGATTTTCAAAAAACGACTGAAAAAGTGCGTGGACTGGAGCAAAATAAACAAAAACGATTATCTCAATTCGATGACAAAAAGCGCCGCCGACAGCACAAACATTCGAGCATTGCTGCAAAACGCCCTGACTGACAAAATCCACGACATAGATATATACATGAAAGGTATTGAATATTCGTACTATTATGAAGAGGAAAGTAATGCTTGAAAACATTTTTTTGAGGCGACATAAAAAGTATGCTGTTGTAAATCTCTGTATATAAGTGATTTAATCCTTAAAATCAGAATGTGGACGTTCAAAAAATATTGCAGAATAAAAACAGGACAGATTAGAATTTATACAGATTTCAATATGATATTTGAAAGTATGGGCGCGATTAATCGCACCCATACAGTTTTCAGATTACAAATATATTATAGCAGCTTAAAACCGGACAGAACAACAGAGATATGAAAAAACTTATCATAAATTATATGCGTTTTCACTGTCATTTCAACAATTTTTTTGCAGAATAAAATATAATTTCTACTTTTATGTTTTTATTTTCGCCATGCGAATATTGTTTTTTTATTATAATTAATTATGGAACAGAAATATACAGTGTTTATTAAATTTTCTGCAAATTGGATTTTGATTAATGCCGACGGGCAAAACATCACGACAATACGCTTTGTGAAAGCGCAGGAAGTTTTAAACGAAAATGTTGAAACTCCATTACCTGCTCATGTAGAAAAATGTATCGAAGAATTGAAAGAATATTTTGAAGGAAAACGCAAAAAATTTACGTTCCCGATGAAACAGCAAGGCTCCGATTTTCAGCATAAAGTCTGGAATGTGCTGATGGATATTCCTTACGGAGAAGTTATTTCATACTGCGATCTTGCTGTCCGTCTGGGAAATCCAAACATTGCGCGTGCCGTAGGCGGAGCTAACAGAAAAAACAAACTGTGGATAGCCGTGCCTTGCCACAGAGTGATTGGCAAAAATGGCGACCTCACAGGATACGCCGGAGGTCTGGAAATTAAACGCTGGCTTATTGAACATGAACAGAAAAACAGATGAAAAATTTTTATATGAACAGAAAATTAATACAGATTTTAAATTCAGGTTACTTATTTTTATCGCTGTTTGCAGCAAATTTAAATGCAAACGCAATGCAATTATCCGATTCGGCGCAATTGAGTTTGCTTACCTGTTCGCCTTCTGATATGGTTTATGCGCTTTACGGGCATACAGCATTGAGAATCAAAGATGAAATCAATCAGATTGACATAATATTCAACTATGGAATATTCGATTTTTCGGAATCTGATTTTATATACCGTTTTGCAAAAGGCGAAACCGATTATAACCTTGGATGTCAAAATTTTTCATCATTTTTGTATGAATATGCGCAACGCAAATCAGGAGTTACAGAACAGATATTGAATTTGACAGTCGAAGAAAAACAGCGCATTTTCGATGCATTGATAATAAATGCTAAACCGGAAAACAGAACATACCGGTACAGTTTTTTCGACGACAACTGTTCAACCCGACCGCGTATTCTGATAGAAAAAAATATTTCGGGAACAGTAGAATATCCTGAAATTCTGAAACCGACGACTTTTCGCGCAATAGTACACCACTGCAACAGAAATCACAGCTGGTTAATTTTTGGTATAGATCTTGCGCTGGGAGCGCCTCTTAACGATTCTATAAATCAAGATAAACAAATGTTTTTACCGGAAAATCTTATGAAAGTTTTTTCGTCGGCAAAAATAAAACAGATAGATGGAACGTATAAAAATCTTGTGTCAAAAACATTGGAACTTGTCCCACCAGATATTGAAAATAGCGAAACTACAAAAAAGATTTTTGATTTCACGCCTCTGATGGCAGCCAGAATATTTCTTGTTTTAGTTCTGATTATTTCTGTTTTTGAGTTTAAATCAAAATCAAAAAAATATTTCTATGGACTTGATTTCTGTATCTTTTTATTATACGGACTGACAGGCTGCGTACTTGCTTTTTTGAGCTTTTTTTCGGAACACCCAGCCGTTTTTCCCAACTATTCTATGATTTGGGCAAACCCGCTTCATACGGTCGTAGCTGTTATTCTGCTGTTTAAACCGCAGGGCAAAACCGTCGCCGGATATATGAAAATTTACAGTATAATTCTTACGCTTCTTATAATTTCGTGGACAGTATTTTCGCAATACTTCAATCCGGCATTTCTGCCGCTGGCTCTGACGCTGTGTTTGAGAACACTGTTTTATACGCTTAGAAACAGAATATTAATAAACAGATGATTTTAAAAGTAGAGACGCGATATATCGGCGTCTCTACTCAACAATATGCAGTTATTAAAATCATGGTTCAAGACGGTCAATTTTAAGTATGGTTGCAGGTTTGTCTGTGCAAACATGTATTCCGTCGTCAATCATTGATTTTCCGCTGATTGACAGCTCAATGCCGGAATAAAGAATGTCTTTAATCCTGTATTCCAAATCTTTGTGGAGCTTCATGTCTGTGAAAATTTTTTCGGGTATGCGCAGATATAAATCGGGATTATACTGACAGTCTGCGGTTATGAATATTATCAGTCTGCAATCGTCCGAATATCGCGTAAAAGCATAATTGAGCCAAAAATTAAACCCGCGAGAGTTGCGGTTGTGTTCCGACAGGTCGCCGAATTTGCCTTCGTAAATTGCAGATTCAGAGTTGCAAAGATTCAGCAGCCGGACATAGAAGTTTCGTAAAGCCTTTTGATTTTTGTTGAGCAGACTGCCGTCAAATTTGCCGCCGTTTGCCCACTGCTGAATTTCGGGAATATATGTATAGTCAAATATTGAAGTTTTGCCGTCGTCGCCGCTGAAACCGGTTGCGCCTGAGGCTTTTGCGCCGACTTCCTGTCCGAAGTATATCATGACGGGCGAGGAGTGAATTGTGGCGGCGAGCGTCATAAACGGTATTGCTTTTTCGGGCGAACCGGCAAACTGTTCCGATGCAAAACGCTGTTCGTCATGATTTTCGAGAAACGTAAGCATGTACTTTTCCAGTCCGGCGATTTCTGATTTCAAATAACGCTGTATTCCGTCAAATCCGGCATTTCCGGTAGCGACCGCTTTTAGCAAGTCGTAAAGTCCCGATTTATCGTAAAGACAGTCAAATCCCGCAGATACAAGTTCTCCATAATTTGACGGAGAATAGGCTTCGCCAATGAAAACAAGGTGCGGAAAGCATTTTTTTACTTTCGGTATTGCATGTCGCCAGAACTCGACAGGTGGCATTTCGCACATGTCGCACCGCCAGCCGTCAATATTTTTGCCAGCCCAGAAAAGCAGAATATCGAGCATTTTGTTCCATGTGTCGGGTATCGGGTCAAAGTGTGTTGAGCCTGTCGAAAAATCGATCCCGTAGTTAAGTTTTATGGTCTCGAACCAGTCGTCGATATTTGGAGCGGCGGTAAATATGTCGTTTCCTGACGCCTTTGCCGGATATTCAAAAAATTTGCCGTCTTTCATCGGGTGAAAAAAGCTGTCGCCTCCCGGATTATAGTTCTCCGGCACAACAAATTTTTCTCCCGTGATATAGTAAAAATTGTTGTTTTTGTCGAAAAAAACGTCCGTATTGTCGTCTTCTCCAAAATCTCTGACGCTGCGAGGCTTGGAATCGGATTTGTATGTTCGGGCGAGATGGTTTGGCACAAAGTCAATAATGACTTTAAGACCTGCACGGTGAGTGCGTTCAACAAGATTTTCAAATTCCTTCATTCGTCTGTCGGGGGCTTCGGCGAGGTCGGGGTCAACATCATAATAATCTTTGATTGCATAAGGCGAGCCAGCCTTGCCTTTAACCACGTCGGGGTCGTCGCGCGATATGCCGAAAACGGAATAGTCGGTCATTGTTGCGTGTTCGATTATTCCTGTAAACCAGATATGTGTAACGCCGAGACGTTTTATTTCGGCAAGGGCTGTATCGCTGACGTCGTTGAATTTACCGCAGCCGTTTTCGTACAGCGAACCGTAAAATTTATTGTTGACGTTACGGTTTCCAAACAGGCGCACAAAGAGCTGATAAATAACTGTTTTCATCTGTCGTTTGCAAGTATCTGTTCAAACGCGCCGATAAAAGTCGCAGCGTCTTTCCGTGTCAGGCATAAAGGCGGTAAAAGACGTATAATATTTGTTGACGAAACTCCTGTAAATATTTTACAGTCAAACAGCAGTTTTCGGCGTATTTCAGCGACAGGCTCATTCATTTCGATACCAATCATCAGCCCCTTGCCTCTGAGTTCTTTTATTTTGCCGGTTGCCAGATTGATGCGCGACAGTTCCGAGCAGATAAAATCGCCCGTTTGCGCCGCATTTTCCATCAGATTTTCATTTGTCATTATATCGACTACGGCAGAGCCTGCTGCACAGGCGAGATATGCGCCTCCAAAAGTTGTGCCGAGACTTCCCTTTACCGGTTCAAATTCGGGCGAAATCAAAACTCCCGCCATCGGAAATCCGTTGCCGATACCTTTGGCTACGGTTATCAAATCGGGACGGATTCCTGAATACTGATGGTAAAAATATTTTCCCGACCGTCCACAGCCCGACTGAATTTCGTCGAGAATCAGCATAACATTTTCGGATTTGCAAAGCGTCGAAAGTTTTTGCAGAAAATCAATGTCTGGAACTTTTATTCCGCCAACGCCCTGTATTCCTTCGATTATAACCGCGCAGTATTCGCCCGATTTCAGTTCGTCCCGCACGGCTTCGATATTGTTAAGCGGCACAAAAACAGCATTGTCCGAGCAGTTGTAAGGCGCCCGATACTGAGGAATATCGGTAACTGCAACAGCGCCGGACGTGCGTCCGTGAAAAGCGCCGCAAAAAGCAAGAACTCTGCTTTTTTTCGTTTTGAACGAAGCGAGTTTCAGAGCGTTTTCGTTTGCCTCGGCGCCGGAATTGCACATAAAAAGCGAATAATCGGAATATCCGCTCAGTTCGCCGAGTTTTTTCGCATAGTTTTCCTGTTCTCTGTTGATTATGGAATTGCTGAAAAACGCTATGCGGCGCATTTGCCGTTCAACGCTTTCGATAAACAACCGATGTGAATGTCCGACAGAAATAACTGCATGACCTCCATACAGATCGAGGTATTTATTGCCTGCCGAATCATATAGATAACAGCCTTCGGCGCTTTTGAGTTCCACGTTCCAGAGATTATAAACGTCAAAAAGATTCATAACAATAATTTTTCTAAAATTTGTCGCAAAAGTAGAAAATTTTCGGAAATATGAAAAACGTCGTTATTTTCTGGCTGAAAAACAGAAATGGCATACAAATTGAAAATTCTGTAATTCTGTAAATCAGACAGTTAAAATTCGATTTTATACCATTCGTTTATGCCATATTGCTTAAACTGTTCAATTATTTTTTCTGCTCTTTGCATATTTTCTGTTTTATCCAAATTATAATCCCACAGAGTAACATACCGTGTTTCTTTGACAAATTTCAGCACAAAATTATCCATTGTCCTTGTATTGTCTGATTCTTTAATGGTACCAAAGAAACCCTGGTAATATACGCCATTGTCATAATAGGCGCTTGTTGATGTAGCGCTACCGTGCGCGTACATATAAATTTCGAAATCAATTTCGCTGCTTCCATATCCCTTCTTTGTTTTATATTTCGGAATAATGGAGGTTTCTCTGACCGCTTTGGCAATTTTTCTGACGGCTGATATTAATTCGCTTTCATAACGTTGGACAACAGGTAAATCAGCCAGATATTTATTTTTTGCATTGTCTGCTGTTTCACGATATGTTCGAGCTAACTGCTGTCCATCTTCATCGGGAACTTCGGAAAAAATATACATTTGCAATTCTCTGATGCAATTGTTTAACTGATTGATTCTATTCTGAATATCATCTGACCATTTGCATTTATAATAACTGTTGCAAGAATTGAGCCATCGACGGGTGTATGAGATCAGTTCATTACGTTTTTCTGGAAAATCCGAAACCAACCTCCGCCACGAGTTTATGCCGCTGTTCCATTTTCTGTTGATATATTCATCAGTTGCTTCGGTTTTTATATTTGGACGTTCTTTCAATGCTACAGCATAATTGTCAAATTCGCTCAAAAGCGATATAAGTGTTTGTTTCGACGCCATATAATCATCGTATTTTTGTCGGGAAAAATATTTGTTTTCATAAAATTCAATATTCTGATCGACAAGATTGGCAACATTTGAAGACAGAATTCTTTTATCAACCGCATCAATTATTCGTTGTGTGTCGATATGTCCATTCAAATACGGCAAGCGTTCTTTTATCCATGCAATGGAGCGACTGGCTACATTTTTGCGCACAAATTCTTCTGCAATCTCATAATCCTGATAATACTGAAAATATTCCGGAAAAGATTTTTCCAGATATATTTCTTTGATGGCAGTATTCTGTAAATATTCAGGAAATAATGTAAAAAAATCCTTTATATCGACTTCTTTTGATACAAGCTTGCTCCCTATCTGGGAATCCGTAAATTTTGTAATTTTATACTGTGGATAAATTTTGCGCAGCGACATCATCTGTGTCAGGGTCGTTACTGTCTTTACAGATTCTTCATAAACCTGATTGCTGCTATATTTTCCCATTTCTTCGATGGGAAGAAAATGAATTTCTGTAATATTTGCAATCAAATCTCCAAATTCGATGTATTCTTTTTGTTTAACATCAAGAATTTTGTATTTTGTATTTTTTTTGTTGACCCAGTCATTGTATTTCTTTACCGACAGTTTTTTCGGATATGCAACATAGTAACCTGCCGATGTTTTACCGTTGGTTACAGCTTTTTCCATCTCTTTTTTCTGTCCTTTTACCATACAGACTTTATATTTACCACATTGTTTGCTATCGGACAGTACAACACATTACGGTTACTGTTGGTATGCATACGAATCATGTCAGATATTCTGCCATTGTCATTTCTGTTGATAAAGATTTCCGTAACATACGGTTTATTGACAGCGTTTTGCGCCGCACAAATCAATGGAGCACACATAATAATAAATGTGTAGATTAATTTTAAGTGTTTCATTTTCATCTCGATATATTTTAACAGTGTTGACCGGCACGGCTTGAAAAGCCGTGCCGGTATTGTTTTCAATTTTCAACTGTTTCAAAATATTTTATTGGGAATGTTTCTGCCTGAGGCAGCTGTTCTGTTATACCTCTGCATGATTCATGCTGTTCCATGAATTTGCTTTTATTCAGAACGTTGGGTGAAATAAAGGAATCTGGAACGTCGGTCTCCCATATCCAGTCCACTATCAGATAAAGCGCTCTCTGCAAAAGTCTTTCGTTTACATCGCCCCAGTCCTTATCAAGACCGTCAAATGCGGAATAGTCTGGCGTTATGCCGCCTGCGCAGCTTTGACTGCCGACATTCCTGACTTCGACTGTAACAAGCTTGTGCTGTCTTGTTTCGGAAAAATTCCATGTCGAAGTTAGCCATGCGTAGCCGTAAGTTGGCGTTCCTATGTGAACAACATCAATATACGGTTTCAAACCAAGCAACAGATATTCGCCAAGATTGGCTGTCGATGAGGTTGTGATAACATAAATGCGACTTAAATTCAGGCTTCCCGTTTTGTTTATGACGTATGCCGTATCACTGCTGCTTTTTTCACTGTTGTACGTAAATTGCATAAACGTTTTCCCGTTTGCGGAGTTTGGCAAAAGCATACCGGCAAGCTCGGTCAGGGTTGCGTAATGCCCTCCGGAACAGTAGCGCAGGTCTAAAATCAGGTAGTGAATACCGCCGGCTACCAGCGAGCTGACGCTTTGCTGAATTTCATTAATATTCTGTTTAAGAACGGAGCGCAGCACAATATACCCTGCTTTCCGTGTTCCATTATCGGCTTCAAGATTATAGATGTTTTGATACAGCACGGTTTGCAGAGAATATTTGCCCGACACGAGTTCGATTATGCGGCTGTTGACGGGTGGTCTGTTGATTGTGGTATCGCCCGGTAATTTCATTCGCCGTTCCGATACAAGACCGTCTGTCGGTACTTCCATATCGTACTCAAAGCGGAATGATTTGCTTATACCTTCATTTTCGACATCAATATTGATTTCTGGCATTAAAGAAATATCCTGACCATTGATTGACAGCACTTTCCAGCCGCGCTTTATGCCCTGCAAGGCGGCGGGGCTGTTTCGGTGTACCCATGCAACGCGCAGCTGGCTGTTGTGGTCGTAGCGAAGCCCCATGCCGTATCCGATTTGTTTGCCTTCGCTGAGCATCAAATCTGGTTTTTCATTTCCTGTCAGGCTGTAAATTTTGCTCCATTTGTCCTGCGGACGTTTCACTGCATTGAGCAAATCTTCTGCCGAAGCATAGTCGGCGGCATTTATTTTGCCAAGTTCGGCGTTCCAGTAATACCACGGTTTCAGCGTCCACAGCAGATAACTTTTTTCGTCTGTCGGTTTGTCGTCTTTCCACTGGCATGTAAAGGTTGAACCGTCTTTAAAGGTAAAAACGCCTTCGCCCTCGCGTTTACTGTTTTCAAAGCTGCCCTCGTATTTGTCGCCGTTAGCCCAGTAAAAAACGCCTTCGCCGTTACGACTGCCGTTAAGCCATTGACCCTCGTATTTGTCGCCGTTGTTCCAGAAGTACGTCCCCTGACCGTGGCGTTCGCCTTTTTCGTTGAAATCGCCGATGTAGTAGCCGTTGTCGTAATTTTTACGGTAGTTGCCGGCAAGACTTTTTTCTTCGTCTTCTTTTTTACACGAGCAGAAAACGCTCATTGCAATAATTAAAATAAATGGAATACGTTTTGTAATCATGATTCTTAAAAAAATGTTTAATGTTAAATATGTTACTTTTATTTTCTAATGGTTTTTACATTTTCGGTTTACCAGCTTCCGCCGCCGCTGTTATTTTTTTGATACATCTAATATTTAGTCCATGTTTAATCCACGCGCCACTACCAGTAGTTATCCATGAATAATATTCCTGTTCTTTTTCTTTAGCTATTCCATAAGTATCCAATACAAGATCATTGCGACGAGTCGAAGTCCACCATAAAGACTGTTCAATTTTTGCCCAATATCCTTCATAGTATAAATATCCTCCGTAAACAGGCATGAAATCATCTGGACTGATTTTGCCATAAGTATAGCGAAAATCATCTATAGTTGGTATTTGCCATCCTTCGGGGGCAATTTCTCTTGAATCAAGAATAACATATCCATTGTAGAATAAGCCGTATGTGTTTTTATTATCAGATTTGTACATGTAATTGCAGTATGCCGGCGTACCCTGTTCACAAAATTGTTGCCATTCATCTTTATTTTTTGCTTCCGCAATCATATCTCCGTTACGGAAAGCGGTTACATCCAGATTTTTTGCCATCCATATTTGATTTCCAATTTCTATTACATTTGCTCCTTCTGTTTTAAAGGATTTAACCTTACCGTAGAAAGTACCCAGAAAATTTGTAAAATACGGACAGACATTGAAAGTTGTGTTTGGAGGCAAATGTAATTGAGCCTGTAAAGAAGGAACAGTTCCCACATTCCATAATGAAGGTAGCGCACCCATACTTACATACGAGTCTGTTTCTGTTTTTGGATTTACGGATTTGCTGCTCCACACAAATCCGTAATCCGAAACAGGAAAAACATAAGTGAAAGAGGATGGCGTTTTCAGCCGTGTTTCAAGTGTTGTTGTTATACCGTTGTTACTGTGTACTGCAATATCTTCAAATTTCGGGAATAAGCTTGCATTAAACAGATCGAGTTCAAACAATGTTACTTTGAGAGATTTGTAGTCAACGAGGTTTCTTTTAAAGATTTCCATGTTTGCAAACACGTTTGCTTCCGCCCCTATTGCCACTTTAAGAGTTGGGTCAAGGTCGTAAATCAGTCCTTTCAGTTGCGAATCTTCTATGCTTTTGTCAGGCTCGTCCAATTTTGCCGATACTTTTAGCGAACCGTACAGCGACGCTTCGAGTCCTATTTTTGCGGCGTCAACGTTGTAAAGCGTAAGCTGCATTTTTGGCGAAAGTTTAAGTTTACATTCCCCGTCGAAATTAAATTTTAAAGGATTGTCAAGAGCCGATTCGTTTTTTACTGCGTGTTCGAGAATACCCGATGTGTTTCCGTTTTCGTATTTTACACCCAGCGTATTGCTGATTTTTCTGTTGAATATATTCAATTCAACCCCTGCTTTGCCTGATACTTCTGCCGTGAGATAAACCGGTATTGCAGGAGTTACAACAACGGGTATAATTCCAAACATAATTGTAACAGGAGAAAGATTTATTGTGCGTATCGGCGGCAAGTTTTCGCCAAATTTATGTTTACCAGATATTTCGCCTTTTACATTTATTTTGAGTTCTGTTTCTATTTTGTCGGCGATGCGCAAATATTTGAGTTTTCCCCATTCAACACTGGCTTCCAACTGGAGTTCGTTGCTTAAAGAAAATTCGCCTGATACAGTTATCGAGTACCTGTTATCGGCAGGGTCTTTCCATTCCTTATAGACCGGAAATGTAAATTTTGTTTCCAGCCCCTTAACTCTGACCGGCATTACCTGATTGCCATCTTCGTCAATTACTGTAAACGGCTGATCATCCAAATTTATAGTTGCAGAAACAGAACCGTTGCCTATTGCTTCTTCCAGAGTGGCGTCGGTTGTTTCCACAATGGTTTTGTCGCCGTCCTGAGTAATGCGCTCAACTTTATATAAAAATCCCTGCGGTGCAGCATCACTGACGCCCGAAACAATAACGTTACCTTCTTCTAAGGCTACATTGTCGGGAAGATTTGAAAAATACAGTGTTCCGGTTGAATTTGATATACTGTCGAGCGACTGTTCAACAATCTTTTCCTTTATTACTACCGTTTCCACCGGTATTTGTGGATTAGATTCCTGCCCGTTTTTTTCCTTTTTGCAACCTGCCAACAGTACTGTGCCAATTAAAAATATTAATATTTTAGTTTTCATATAAGAGTTTTTGCAGTATCAGCGTATGATAGTATTAGTAACAGAAATATCAATACCAATAAAATTTCCCCTACTCGTCGGCTTTTCGGACGCGCCCCGTTTTTTTGAATGGTCTCTGTTTCCATTGCGCCGAATCTGTTCGGACGCCATTGTTTTAAAAACTTGTACATATAAAAATAACCTTAAAATTTTTGCGCCTACTCTTTATTACAGGATTTTCGGCTTGCCTCCTTTTATTTTTTTTTTGAGAAATAAGGCAAATAAAAAAAGCGGACTTACTATCCGCTTCTGAGGTCGTGAGAAAATTACCTGACTTGCCAAATAAGTAAACCCGCATTGCTGCGAGTTTAACTGTTCATTCTTGGCAAGTGTTCTTGAAATTTCTCACGTTTCAGAAGCCAGAATAACGTTAAACGCTAATCTATATGTCTAATTATGCGCCTTTTGCGCTGTCTTTTTTTCCTTATATCATAATTTTATAAATTCTCTTAATATCGTATATTTAAATTTTTTTTACTTAAAACTGCGCCGCAAAGGTAATAATAATTTTTGAAATACTGTAAAAATTTCTGGATACATGTAAAATTTAATGATGTATCAAATCTGTTGAACATGCCTGTAATGGCAAATTCACTCAATTATCAATTATCTTTACAGTCAATGCTGCGTGGCATTGTATAGACGCCAAAATTGGGCGTCTGGTTGTATTACAGCGGCTATAAAAAAATTATTTTTTTTAATCTTTTGTATTACAGATTGAAAACAATTGTCATACCTTTGCAAAAGTTTAATGTTAAGTTTTAACTGTTTTTATCGGATTGAATTGTATAATAAAGATTAAAAATTATTGAAATATGAACAAAATGCTCCATTCTTTTACCGTTATTCGGTTTGATGCATCAATTTCTACCGGACGATACATTTTCGGAATATTATGCCGTATGTTTATCTTATGAATTTAAAACAGTATAGATAAACGATATGAATTTAATAATTATGCGAATCAGGGGTTAAAAGCTAAAACAGAAGCAAGCGATAGCGAGTTTACCGAAGCAGTGTAGCCATAAACCGTTAGAAGAACGGACTTTCGAGGCGTTTTGAATGTTAGTTTT
>JAIROW010000158.1 GCA_031257315.1 Prevotellaceae bacterium | reverse complement strand
AGTGCAGGCTCAGAGCCAATAATTTTGTCGGACGCATCTTTAAAATCTGTGCGGCTCTGCATAATTTCAGAATCAAAATCAATCCGTGGCATTACAAAAACTAATTTATATAAACTCTAATTAATTGTTAACTAATTTCACAATTTTCGCAGATGAAAACAGACTGTTGTTTTTCAGAGTATCAAGCGCCTGTTTGGCGCCTGTTTCGTCGGGATAGCAGGCTATGACAACCGCATACGGTTTTTCGGCGTCGTAACAGATTATAGATGTGGAATATCCGCAGTTTTTTGAAAAATCGGAAGCGTCGCTGTATTTCTCGAATGACTTGATTATTATTCCGTATTTCGGAACATGATATTCTTCAACTGTGCGCTGTTTTTTCGATGTTTTTGTTTCAACATTTTCTGTTTTTCCAAACAGCGAAATCGAAGATTTATCGGTCAATATATGTGTGAAAATCAAATAAATCGCTAAAATTACCGTCGCAACTATTGCAAAAGTTCCCCACATTAGCGGTTTATCGACCTTTTGTCTTTTTCCGTTTCGGAAAGGCGAATCATGTTTTTTACCCGATGCGGAAATGTCAACAGGTTCGAGACCGAACGAGTCTAAAAGCAGATTTTCAGACATTTGTTCAAATATCAGTTTCGACTGTTTTGAAATATACAGTTTTCCAAGTCCTTCCAGAACTGCCATTTCGCCGGTTGCAAGCAGTACGCAAATATCGTCAACCCAAAAAGCCGTTTCTTCTTTTGCAACTCCGATTGATTCGTTAAGATGCTGGGATAGAGATTTTTCGAGTTTTTCGTCGTTCCATATTTCGTTTTGTCGAAAGACAATTGATTTTGACGGCGGATGTATTTTTCCGTCAACAAAGCATGCGGGTTCGTATTCCGACAAAAAACTTCCCAGACACGGCAGCGAAACCCTGTTGTGTTCTATAATCAAGTCTCTCAGTAAGGAAACAATAACGTCGTTTTTGTTTGGCACTGTCGAATCAAAATTTAAAAGTTATTCCTCCCATAATTCCCAAGCCCACAGTATTATATCCGTGCCAAAACCCTGCTTTGTTGTTCAGGATATTGTCGGCGTTGATAAAGATGGAAAAATCTCTGTTGCACAGATATTCGGCGCTCAAGCCCATACAGAAGTACGAATCTTCGTAAAATGTTTCTTCTGTTGCGGCGCTGTAAAAATACGGATATTTTGTGTTCACGTTAGCATTAAATCCTATTTTGAAACTTTTAGTTACAGCTGCTTCTATTACGAGGCTGCCTATTAAGTCGGGACAGTAGAAAGCCGCTTTGAGTCTGTCGAGAATATACGAAAAGTAAGCGACTGACATTGTGGCTGATACCGGTCCGGCTAAGATTTTCATGTCTGCTCCGAGTTTTAATTGTTGAACATCGTCATATACAGCGTCAAAGTTGTTGCCGAGCGTTATAAAATTTATGTGATTGTCGGAATTTTTATAAAAATAATAATCGTTTATCAGCGAATATTTTCCATAAACATTGTAGGCAAAAATATTTTCGACGTTTCCTTTTGCGCCTATTCTGATTGAGTAAGCACAGTTTGTCGGTTTCATTTCGATGTTTATTCCGGGCGTAATGTACGGATTTTCAGCGACTGTCGATTTGTAGTCGTTCATTATCATTTCTCCGTTTATTCCTGCAAAAGGGATAAATTCTTCTGCAAGTTTATACTGTATTCCTGCAACCGGATACAAATTGCCTTTTGTGCCTGAATAATTTTTTCTGTATATGGCGTATTTTACTCCCAGTTCAAGTTTGAGGTTTTCTGATGAAAAACTGTACTGTGGCGCAATATTAAAAATATAATTGTTGCGTGAAATATTTTTACCCGTTCCGTTTAATCCATACAGGCTGTTGTACAGACTGTTGTATGCAATATTTTTATATCCTTCAAACTTTTTGTTGTACGACAGATTGTCGATAAAAAAATTGACGTCGGCATTAAGCGATACTGAATGTGATTTTCCCAAAGTCCTGCCAAAAGCGAGATCAAGTCCAAGTTTGTTTTCGTTCATTGCGAAAGCGCGTCCAGAACTGAATTTATTTTTACCGTTGTCGCCAAATCTGTCAAACAGAAATTTTATATCGTAAACAAAAGGACTGTTTTTTGTTTGCAGCGAATTTACTCTTGCTGCAAAATTAAACGACAGGTATGTTTGCAGAAGGCTGTCTTTGTCAAATTTGTATCCCGAACGTTTTGCAACTGCGGGATTGTATCCGTAAAAAATAACGTTGTGATGTTCAAAGCCTCCGTTGAGGTTAAGCGCCGCTTTTTCAAAGTTTTTGCGCAGATAAGCCGTCATGCTGTGGTTCAGTTCGTTAACTGGAACTTTTTCTTCGTCCTGACGGTCTGTTTTTGCCCACAGCGAACGGTGATTATAAAACAGTCCGTATGAAAGGTTTTCAGGTTTAAGATTTTGCATGTATATATCGCCTGAAAAACGCAATGGATAACCGACTCCCAGTTTTGCATAAAACCATTTTGGGTCTTTATATTCATTTTCGTTTATTTTTGCCGCAGAAATCGGGCGTAAAACCACGTTCGACATAATTTCCTGCGGTTTAATCGAATATTCGTAGGTGGTTTTAATCGAAAACAGCGTATCGCTGAACTTTGGAGGAAGTTCTATTTTTTCAGCGTCCGAAATTATCGGATCGTAAGTCGTTGTAACATGTACGGTTTTATTCAGGTCATCCTGAGCGTTTACAGAAAAAGAAACCGTAACCAAAAACAAAATAATGAATGTTTTACCGAAATTCATGTTTTAATAAATATTATTCAAAAACAGGTCATAACAGCGCCATGTTTTATTTTACAAAGTTAAATATTATTTTGAAAAACCCGATTTATTTTTTGTAATTCAAACATTTTCAGAGCAGTATCGTAAATTTTTTTCTGTTTTTTTGAGACTTTTGCGTTCTTTATGTCAACGTTTTCATGTTTTTGCAAAAGCGCAAAATTCTCAATAGAGTTTATGTAAATTTGTTAAGACAATAATTTTACATAAACTCTACTGTGAAAATTTTTATCCTGCACCAAGAATTTAAATTAAAGATTTAATCGAGCGTAATTATTCACATACCATTCATACGTCAAATTTATACCGTCGGACAATGCTGTTTTATGATGCCAGCCGAGTTTGTGCAACAGCGAGACATCAAGCAGTTTACGCGGTGTTCCGTCGGGTTTTGAAGCGTCGTATTCTATATGTCCGTTAAAACCTGCAATTTCTCGAATCATCGCTGCAAGTTCGCCAATTTCAATATCTTCGCCAGTACCGATATTTACGTGCAATTCGTCGCTGTAATTCTGCATTAGAAATACGCAGGCGTCGGCAAGGTCGTCAACGTACAGAAATTCGCGTCTGGGTTTACCCGTTCCCCAAAGTGTTACGCTGGCTGCACTGGACTGTCTTGCTTCGTAAAATCTGCGTATAAGCGCGGGCAGAACATGCGAACTGTTTAAATCGAAATTGTCATTAATTCCGTATAAATTTGTAGGCATTGCTGAAATATAGTTACAGCCATATTCGCGGCGGTAAAATTTACACAGTTCAATGCCGGCAATTTTGGCGATGGCATACGCTTCGTTAGTCGGTTCAAGCTGACCTGTAAGCAGATATTCTTCCTTAATTGGCTGCGAGGCAAGTTTTGGATAAATGCACGAACTGCCCAGAAACAGCAATTTTTTTACATTATGGTTAAACGAAGCGTGAATAATGTTTGCTTCAATCATTAAATTGTCGTAAATAAACTGGGCGGGATATGTGTTGTTCGCCATAATACCGCCAACTTTGGCAGCCGCCAGAAAAACAAAATCCGGCTTTTCTTTGTCAAAGAAATCATTTACAGCCTGTTGACTGCGCAAATCAAGTTCGCTTGAAGTGCGAGTTACAATATTTTCAAATCCCTGCGCTCGCAAGTTGCGGACAATCGCCGACCCTACCATTCCGCGATGACCGGCTACATAAATTTTATTCCCTTTATTCATGTTATTTTTTCAATTTATAATTATAGTTCATATTGTCTTATTAATATTTTGGAAAATTATTAAACCACATTAATTGTTCTGTCTATAAAATTAATGGACAAAAGTACGACAATAATTTGAGAATTGAAAATAATAGAATTAACAGGGTGCAAATCAAATTGTCGCATCGCAAGATACACATTTTATACTCTTTATAATCAAGGAAGTCAATAACCTTGTTAGCATATTCAAAATATGGAATAAACTGTCAAATATTTAAACTGTTAGACCTGATTTATAATATAGCTGCCATATATTTCAACCAGTTTTTCAAACGTAATACTTGCTGCGCGGGGCGAAGGCGAATACAGAATTGCAAGTTTAAGTTTTATATTTTTATATTCGATAACGCTGTTTACCGGTCGTTTGGCGACAGGAAATTTATGTCTGATATTTTTTTCAGACAGATACCTGTCGAACCATTTCGCCGCTTTGTCGCTGGTAAACAGTAATTTTGTAATTCTGGGATTTTTATCGACAATTCCGAGAATATCCATGTATTCCACAGGCACAAGTTTTTCGTCAAGCGAACTTCCGTCATGTCTGAGAACCGTTTTGCCCATATCGGTAACTGCAACTTTCAGTTGTCGCAAAATATTTTTGCGTTCATTTACTGCATCATTGCCGGCAAAATATTGTAATTCAATTCCAGAAAGTCTGGACATTATTTTCCAGAAACGGTTGGCAATGTTTGGATAAAAAAAGTCGTATGCACGGTTACGCTCTGCCGTAGGAAATGTGCCGACAATAAGGACTTCGGAATTTTCCGGCGCAAACCACATCCACGGATGCAATTCTCCGCCGGTCATATTTTCCGCGTAAGTTTCTGTACCACCCTGAATTTGTTGAAAAATTCTTTGGCAAAAACTCTCAGTATCGTGTACATCGGTATTGCAGCCAACATTCCGCCAATTCCGGCAAAACTTCCGGCAACCAGTATCAGCAAAAATATTTCGAGCGGGTGCGCCTTAATGCTGTTTGCAAATATATATGGCTGAAAAACGGCATCGTCTAAAATTTTCATGCACACGAATACCGAAAATATTTTAACAACAGTCGAAACATAGTGCGGATCTGCTACCTGATTGATTACAAGCGTCGCCAGCGCTACGACAATGCTTATGCAGGCTGCTATCAGAGGTCCGACGTATGGCACGACGTTAAGCACGCCAGCCGTCAAACCCAGCAGCAACGAGGTTCCGAAACCAAGTCCGACAACAAAGTGCAGCCCGATTGTCAGCGTCGTCATTACGCACAGCATGTCAACAAAAACGCCTATAAAATAGCGCATTAGAAGTTTCGTAGAATTGTTCCACGCATGACGTATTCCCTGTTCGTATTTTTCGGGAAATAAAATCACAACCCCGTCTATAAACAGACTTTCTTCCTTCATGAAATAAAAAGTGATGAAAGATACTACAAATATGGCGACTGCCGCCGAAGTTACAAAATTTGTTATCGAACCAAAGGATTTTAATGAAATGTCGAACAGCGATTCCATTTTGTCCAATATCTTTTTATCCAAAGAAAAATCGGTATTGGGAAAATTGTTTTTCAAGAAATTTTCAACGCTGTTGAAATGCCCCATAACCGTTGATACATATTCGTTTATGTTTATGCTTGCCAGACTTTCAATTTCTCCTGCGACGGTAGGAATAAAATATATGAGAAATATGGAGAATATGAACAGAATTGCTGCCAGTCCCGTTGCTGCGCACGCCCAGCGCGGCAATTTTTTGTTGAAAATTCTGATTTTGGCAACCGAATTTACCACCGGTCTGCCAACAAGCGCCAGTATTGATGAAATTATAAGATATACAACAATATTGCTGAAATACCACGCCAAAAACAGAACCAGCAATACGCCGCCGGCAAGGATTAACTTTTGATACGATTTGTTCATTTTCTCCCCTTATCGGTTAAAATTTTCTGTTTTTCTCGTATTCTTCAATAATCGACTTATTGTTAATAAGATAGTCAATATCGTCAAAGCCGTTCAGCAGACACTGCTGCTTGTATGCGTTGATCTCAAAATATTCTGATTTTCCGGTCGAATTGTTTGTAATGATTTTATTTTCGAGATTAATTGAGACGGCGGTCTGCGCGTTTTCATAAATCGAATCGAACAGTTGTTTAAGAAAACTGTCCGATACCAAAACCGGTAAAACAAAATTATTCAAGGCATTGTTTTTAAAAATATCGGCAAAATAGCTCGATACCACTGCTTTGAAACCATAGTCGTGAATAGCCCATGCTGCATGTTCACGGCTTGAACCGCAGCCGAAATTTTTGCCAGCAACAAGAATTTCGCCCGAATATTTTTTATCGTTCAGCGGAAATTCGGGTATTTCTTTACCCTGTTTGTCATATCTCCAGTCGCAAAAAAGATTTTCTCCGAATCCGCTTCTTGTAGTTGCCTTCAAAAAACGGGCTGGAATAATCTGGTCAGTGTCAATGTTTTCAATAGAAATCGGGACACAAGTCGAATTGATAGCAGTAAATTTCTGTTTCATTGTATTATTAATCTAAAAAATATATAAAATGGCTGCAAATATAGACATTTTTTTTGAATATTATTATTTTTTATTACTTTTGTACAATATTTATAAAGAATTAATAACATTTTTTCTGCTGTTATTGATTCAATTTGCTAAAATTTTTAAGTTTACAGAATTTAGTAAAGCGCCTGTCGCCTCCTCGGCAAAATCAGGCGCTTTCGTTTTTTATACTGAAACTCTTTTGAGAATTTTATTCAGTAACTGTCAGTCATATAAGCCATTAACGTAGTTCTGTATTTACAGTCTATTTTTCGGAAGATTTAAGTTTTTCTCCTGCGTCGTTTTTAATTGCTCTGCGCCAAAATTCCGGCAATTGCGGTTGATTTGGAGCGGCAGGTATTCCGGTTGGCGTGCGCAGAAATTTTCCGTTTTCTTCTTTTTTTATGTTTCCGTCAATATATTTAACCATCAGATAACTGTCCAGTTCTTTCCAGCGTTTGACTGTGTTTGCAGCAGTATTTACAGAAAAATCGGTAACAAATTCAACTGCTTTTTCCTTATTTTCGGCATACAGTTTTTTTGCATGTTCGTCAATAACGTCTGTCAATTCTGCGTATTTTGATTCCAGTTCGTGCTGTATTTTAATAATATCCTGACTTATAACGTCGTAGCGGAGATATGCAAAATGCGTAACTCTGCTGAAAACCCAGAAAGCGGCATTTTCGGAATATGTAAGCAAGTCGCCGTTACCTTTTGCGTATTCTTTGGGAACACGGGAGCTACAGCCGTAAACCGGCGTTAAACAGGACGTTGCAGCATCGTCAACGGCAAACCAGAGAATACCTGCCAGAGGCGTTGGCATTTTGCTTCGATGTTCGGCTACAAACCAGAAACCGGTTTGCTGGGTGGCAATTGCACGCTCGTGTACATAATTTTCGCCGTCGATGCTCCAAGTCATTGGTCGCCAGCGATATGGCAGTTTGAAAGCGCCTGCTCCAATATCTTTTGTCATATCAAGTTCTGTTCCTTCAAAATGATCCCGCATCATTCCTGCAATATGCTTAAAATCAATCAATTCATCAGGTTTGACATAAAGCGGCATTCTGTTTTTCAAATCTTTGCCCATAGCATAGTCCTGATATTTCCACATATCTTTATTAATGCTTTTAAAAAATGACCATACGCGGGAATCGCAGAAACGTGCGCCGCCGAAATCAACGGGATTGTAAGTATCTGAAAAACTGAAAGATTTGTCGTCGCCGCTGTAAAGTCCGAGTTTTCTTGCAACATCGGCAACATCGTGAGCATAAACCACTTCGATACTCGTGTCGAAAATTTTATCCATTTCTTTCGATGATATTGATGTTTTTCCATCGCTCCACTTAAAATTGCGGATACGCGCCTGATTTGCGTGGGCAGAAACATATCCGTCGGGAATACGGACGGCAACCCAAACGGCGCCCTTATTTATGTTTTCGTATTTTTTTGTCTTTTTATTCTGCTGTAATACAGTTCCTTTGCCCGTCATTTCCAGAATCCAGACTTCATTGGGGTCGGCAATTGAAAATGATTCGCCAGCAGAATGATAGCCGTATGTTTCAACCAGTTCCGTCATTACTTTGATAGCTTCGCGTGCATTTTTTGCGCGTTGCAGGGTAATGTATATCAAACTGCCGTAATCGATAATGCCGGTAGTATCGACAAGTTTGTCGTTTCCGCCGAAAGTCGTTTCGCCGATAGACAGCGAAAATTCGTTCATATTACCGGTAACTCTGTAAGTATTGGCAATTTGATGAATTTCTCCCAAAAATTTTCCGGTATCCCATTCGTAAACTGGCAGCATTGTTCCGGCTGGATACGAAGCCGCTTGCCAGAAATATAATTCACCGTAAAGCGTGTGAGAATCGGCGGCATAAGTAATAAAGGTAGATCCGTTTTTAGATGCTCCTCTGGTTATCAAAAAATTAGTACACGCCGAAGACGTGGCAACAGCGCAGATAAAAACAGTTATTAATACAAATATCTTTTTCATAATGAATAATAATTTACAAAAAATTCGGATACAAAGTTACAATTAAATATTCAAAAAAAAATAATTTGGACTGAAAAATGTATAAACTGCTCAAACAAACTGTTTTAAACAGAATGTTTTCAATACGGTATAAATCGCTGCGCCAATATTTTTTATTGCAACATTATTGCAATATCAAATTATTATTGTAACTTTGTGGCGTTAATTGATTGTTGTAATGAACCGTATTATAAGAGATAATATTCTGTTATTCATCGTGTTGATGCTCTCATTTGAGGCATTGGCGCAAAGCAAAAGCGATACGATTGTGTCGCTGGAAGAAGTTGTGGTGGAAGCAAACAGCAGGCAAAAGATGCTGATGAAAGCGCCTCAAAGCATGGTTTCGGTAGGTCAATCGTTCCTGAAACAGAATTTTGCAGGCAGTTTGATGCAGAGTTTGGATAAAATTCCGGGCGTACAGGCAATGAGCATAGGTTCGGGGCTGTCAAAACCTGCCATTCGCGGACTGGGATTTAATCGAATGTTGGTGGCTGAAAACGGAATAAAACACGAAGGGCAGCAATGGGGCGATGACCACGGACTTGAAATTGACCAGTTTGCGCTCGACAATGTAGAAATCGTAAAAGGCGCAGGGGCTTTGCATTATGGTTCTGACGCCATTGCAGGAGTGCTTAATTTGAAATCATCATACATACCGTCATCAGGCGTTGAGGGCGAAATCAACCTCTTGGGACGCACAAACAACGAATCCGCAGGACTGTCGGCGCGTGTGGGCGGACGGCGTAATGCCTTGTGGTACAGGGCTAATCTCACGCTAATTGACTACGCCGACTACAAAGTTCCTGCCGACAGCATTCAATATCATTCCTACTATATCAAACTGAAAGACAGACGTTTGCGCAATACGGCAGGAAAAGAACGCAACGGCGGTCTGCATTTGGGCTACCTGTCGGGCAGATTTCTCACAACATTTTATCTATCAGATGTTTATGCAAAAAGCGGATTTTTTGCAGACGCTCACGGCTTGGAGGTGCGCCTGTCGGAAATTGACTACGACCGCAGCCGCCGCGACATTGATTTGCCATACCATGCCGTCAATCATTTCAAGGCGATGAACCATACGAGTTATCATATTGGTAATGAAGCATTTCCCATTGCAATAGAAGGCGATTTTGCATTTCAAAACAATTTCCGTCAGGAGTTTGCCGAGCCGATTTCGCATGGATATATGCCCATTCCGCCCAACTCTTTGGAGCGGCAGTACGATAAAAATACCTTCACGGCAAACCTGTGCGCGAAATTTTCGCTTGCCCGCAATCACAATATACATGCGGGTTTCAACAGCGAACATCAACACAACCAGCGCAGCGGCTGGGGATTTATCATTCCCGATTTTAGGACAACTGCTTGGGGTACATTCGTTTTTGACAAATGGAAAATATATGATAATCTGATAGTTAGCGGCGGCGTCCGCATTGATTATATCCATACGGAAATTGACGAATACCGCGACTGGTACAGAACGCCCGCCGAAAATGGCGATGAAGAATACAAAATCCGTTCAGAAAAAACGGAGCGCAATTTCAATTCGCTAACATGGTCATTGGGCGTAAATTACGATTTGAACCAATGGATTTTCAAAGCAAATATCGGCAAAAGTTTCCGCGCCCCCATTCCAAAGGAACTCGGCTCGGACGGCGTGAACTATCACATTTTCCGTTACGAAAAAGGCAATACCAACTTGCAGCCCGAAGAATCGTATCAGTTAGACGCGGGCGCGAACTGGCACAACGAAAAACTTGATATTCAGGTAGAACCCTTTGTAAATTTTTTCCCCAACTATATCTATCTCAACCCTGCTTCCGATTATTACGAGGGACTGCAAATGTATTACTACACGCAGACCCGCGTGTTTCGGTGGGGATTTGAATTTAATGCTATTTACAAAGTAATCAGCAAGTTAGAATTGAACATGTCGGGCGATTATCTTTATTCGCGGCAACTTTCGGGCGATAAACGGGGCTACACTTTGCCGTTTTCGCCGCCTGCAAGCGTTGCTTTGGGCGCAAAATATTTGCCGCAAACGAAATGGTCGGGCAGAGACGGATACATTTCTGTTGATTTAAGGGCTGTAGCGCTTCAAAATGAAATAGTTCCGCCCGAAAACGCTACCGCAGGATACGTTTTGCTCAATGCTGCTGCGGGACGCGCATTTGCTTTGGGAGCAGGTGGTCATACCCCTCTGTTAAAAATATCGTTGCAGGCAAACAACCTGCTAAACAGGCGTTATTACGACCATACGAGTTTTTACCGCCTGATAGATGTTCCCGAAGCGGGGCGGAATTTTTCAATTATGTTAGGATTTAATTTTTGAATCATATATGTTTAACTTAAATTTTTAGAACAATGGGTAAAAAATTAGTTTTTGGAACAATGTTCCTTGTGGGCTTGAGTATGCTCGCCCTTACGTCTTGCCAAAAAGACGACAAATCGGCAAAACCGACAGTGAAAATCACAGAAACAGGCAGTCATGACGCTCCTGACGGCAAAGTGGCGGCGGGCGAAGATTTGCACCTCGAAGCAGAAATCATTGCCGAAGGTCTGATTGCCGAAATTGTGGTTGAAATTCGTCAGCAGGAAGGCGGCAGTTTCGTGATTGAGAAAAAATTTGGCGCTGACAGCAAGTATTCTGGCTTGAAAAACGCCGATTTCCACGAACACATCGACATTCCCGCCGAGACGCCGCTTGGCAGGTATCGGCTGCGCCTGACCGTCATAGACAGGGAAGGACAATCGACCACCGCCGAGACTGAACTGGAAGTGATAGCGGAAGAATGAACGCTGAATTGTGCATACGGATAACATGGATTTTCACAATAAAATCTGTGTTATCCGTTGTTAGCCATAGCGTTTTTATCCGTTGCCATACTGTCTTGCGGCGAGGAAAACAGGGACATGCAAAAGCCCGAAATACATCATATTAACAAATATTAATTATACATAAAAATGCTCAATTCGACAGCTTGAAACAGGCATATTGTATTTTTAAAATACTGTAAATTTTTTAACGCTGATTATCAAGGAATTATTTGAAAAAAATTAAAAAATTTAATTAGTTTTGCCAAAACAGTATTGTTTATTCAAAAACAAGATATAACTTTGCAGCATAAAATATAACGTGTACAAATTGAATATAAGTTGATTAGTAACAATAATTACAAAGAATTTAAATTATATGAGTAACATTTTTTGTTCTACAATCGGAAAAAAATTGATAATGAGCATAAGCGGCTTGTTTCTGGTAACTTTCCTGTTGTTGCATTTGTCGCTGAATCTTACAGCGCTGGTTTCAAAAGAGGCATACAAAACAGTATGCGATTTTATGGATACCAATATTTTTATACAGATAATGGTACCGGTGCTTGCACTGGGTTTTGCAGTCCATATTCTGTACTCGATTATCATTACTCTAAGAAACATGAAAGCCCGTCCAATAGGGTATTCTGTTTCAAACAGGACTGAAGCGTCGTCGTGGGCATCGAAAAACATGTTTGTTCTTGGCGCTATTGTACTGTGTTTTCTTGCTTTGCATCTGTCGCACTTCTGGGCAAAAATGCAGTTGCAGCATTTTATTGGCGGTCATGGCAAAGAGGCTTATTCAC
Organism: Prevotellaceae bacterium; assembly: GCA_031257315.1. GTDB lineage: Bacteria > Bacteroidota > Bacteroidia > Bacteroidales > UBA932 > JAIRLF01. The sequence goes on along the minus strand of JAIROW010000158.1, from coordinate 10,232 downwards.
TGTTGATAGAACTGTTTAAAAACTGGTATTACTGTGTATTGTATATTGTATGGGTGATAGCTCTGTATTTCCATATTTCGCATGGATTTTGGAGCGCTTTTCAGACGATAGGCGCAAACAACTCTAAATGGATACCGCGTCTTCAATGCGCCGCGAAAATTTACGCCATTATCGTATCGCTGGGATTTATCTCGATTCCCGTGTATTTCTTTTTTGGTTTATACACCGTTTAATTTTAATAAGTTAATAATCTGAAATAGTAATAAAGACATGTCCGACATAAAATTACAGTCAAAAACTCCCGACGGTCCGCTGTCAGAAAAATGGACTCGTCATAAAGCTGCCATTAAAGTGGTAAGTCCGGCGAATAAACGGAAACTTGAAATCATAATAATCGGTACGGGACTGGGAGGCGCCTCGGCAGCGGCTTCTCTTGGAGAATTGGGATATAATGTAAAAATATTCTGTATATCAGACAGCCCCAGACGCGCACACTCAATCGCAGCGCAGGGAGGCATCAATGCCGCTAAAAATTATCAAAACGACAACGACTCCGTTTACAGACTGTTTTACGACACAATCAAAGGCGGAGACTACCGTTCGAGAGAAGCAAACGTTTACAGGCTTGCCGAAGTAAGCCGCAACATAATAGACCAGTGCGTAGCGCAGGGAGTACCTTTTGCCCGCGATTATGGCGGAATGCTCGACAACCGCTCGTTCGGCGGAGCGCAGGTTTCAAGAACCTTTTACGCACGCGGTCAAACCGGACAGCAGCTTCTGCTTGGAGCATACGCTGCTCTTAACAGACAGATAGCCAAAGGCTCTGTCAAATCGTACACGCGGCATGAAATGCTTGACCTCGTGATGATTGACGGCAAGGCAAAAGGCATAATCGCAAGAAATCTGGTAACAGGAGAAATTGAACGGCACGGCGCTCACGCAGTCGTCATTGCAAGCGGAGGCTACGGAAATGTATTTTTCCTCTCGACCAATGCAATGAACAGCAACTGCTCGGCTGCAATGCAGTGCTACAGACGCGGAGCGTATTTTGCAAACCCCTGCTTTGCGCAAATTCACCCGACATGTATCCCTGTTCACGGCGACCAGCAGTCAAAACTGACGCTAATGTCAGAATCGCTGCGCAACGACGGAAGAATCTGGGTTCCGAAAAAAATCGAAGACGTGGAAAAACTGAGAAAAAAGGAAATAAAACCTTCTCAGATACCGGAAGAAGAACGCGATTATTATCTCGAACGCCGGTACCCCGCGTTCGGAAACCTTGTTCCCCGCGACGTAGCCTCACGAGCCGCAAAGGAGCGTTGCGATGCAGGATACGGAGTAAACGAAACAGGACTAGCTGTTTTTCTTGACTTTTCATCGGCAATACAGCGTCTCGGCGAAAAAGTGATTTCGGAACGTTATGGAAACCTTTTCCAGATGTACGAAAAAATCACGGACGTAAACCCGTATAAAGAACCGATGACAATTTACCCCGCAATACACTACACAATGGGCGGTATATGGGTCGATTACAATCTGATGACAACCATTCCCGGACTGTATGCTATAGGCGAAGCAAATTTCAGCGACCATGGCGGAAACCGTCTCGGAGCATCTGCTCTGATGCAGGGCTTAGCCGATGGATATTTTGTACTTCCATATACAATAGGCGATTATCTTGCAAGTCAGATACAGGTTCCGAAAACGGATACAAATCACGAAGCATTTGTCGAAGCCGAAAAACAGGTCAGGGAAAAAATCGACAGAATATTTAATATTAAAGGAAAACAACCCGTTGACGCACTCCACAAAAAACTGGGACAGATAATGTGGAATTATGTAGGAATGGCGCGTAACGAAGACGGTCTTAAAAAAGCGCTCGAATTGATTAAAGAACTTCGCAAAGAATTTTGGTCGGACGTATATGTGCCGGGAGAAAACAGCGAATTTAATCAGGAACTCGAAAAAGCGGTACGTTTAGCCGACTTCATCGAAACCGGAAATCTGATGGCGCTTGACGCGCTTAACCGCAGAGAATCCTGCGGCGGACATTTCCGCGAAGAAATGCAAACCGAAGACGGCGAAACCAGACGCGACGACGAAAACTTCATGTATGTCTCGGCATGGGAGTACAAAGGAAAAGAACATGACCCTGAACTGCACAAAGAACCGCTGGTTTACGAAACCGTACATCTTTCGACAAGAAACTATAAAGATTAATTTATTGAACATAACGGATTAAATAGCGATGAAGTTTAAACTCAAAATATGGCGGCAGAAAAATGCCAAAACAAAAGGGCAGTTTGAAACATACAATATCGAAAACGTTTCGCCCGACACATCTTTCCTCGAAATGCTTGATATACTGAACGACAAGCTGATAAAGGAAGGAAAAGCCCCTGTTTCATTTGATCACGACTGTCGCGAAGGCATCTGCGGCATGTGTTCGCTCTATATCAACGGACGCGCCCACGGTCCCGACGACGAAGTAACAACCTGTCAGTTGCACATGCGCAAATTTAAGGACGGCGATACAATTACGGTAGAACCATGGCGCTCGGCTGCATTCCCTGTAATAAAAGATTTGGTTGTTGACCGTTATGCTTTCGACAAGATTTTGCAGGCAGGAGGTTTCATTTCCGTAAATACGGGCGGAGTTCCCGACGGAAATACTATACCGGTATCGAAAGAAAATGCCGACGAATCAATGGACGCGGCGGCATGTATCGGTTGCGGAGCCTGTGTGGCGACATGTAAAAACGGTTCGGCGATGCTCTTTGTTGCCGCGCGTGTTTCGTCGCTGGCAAAACTGCCGCAGGGTAAAATAGAAGGAGCAAAAAGAGCCAAAGCGATGGTTGCAAAAATGGACGAACTTGGTTTCGGAGGCTGTACAAACACTCAGGCTTGCGAAGCTGAATGTCCAAAAGCAATATCAATCTCGCACATTGCCCGTCTGAACAGAGAATTTCTGTGTGCAAAAATACAGGAATAGTCATATATTTTTATAATGGTGTACCTAAAAGAACACCATTTGTTTTTGTTGTTTTTTTGTTTGTTGGGAAGCTGTCTTTTTAAAAGACAGCTTCTTTTTTTAGAAAAAAATGTGTAAAAACTCTCATTTGACTGTATCTGCATTTTATTTTATTAAGATTAAAGGCAAAACAATGCGGCAATTTATTAATTTACAGCATATTATATAACCAATAGAGACGCGATTAATCGCATCTCTACATTCTAATATCCATATTTCAATCTACATAAACTCTAATGAATAATAGTATCGTATTTGCCTGTATAAGCAGAGTAATTTTTATTCAATTGCCGATTGAGAAACTGTCTGTAATTTTTCACGTTACATGAACTCAACACAATTACGACAAAAAATATTGCCAACATTACTCTCTTCATAATTTAACCGGTGTGAGCGTTATGAATTTCATGTAATCGTCGTTGTCGGACAGAACTCTGATATGCAATCCTTTTTCCGATACGAAAGTGTTGGAGTATCTGTCTGACCGTTCTTTTATATCATATTCGCCGACCTTGTCGAATCGGGAATCCAGAATAATCACACTCAATCTTTTACTCCACGTATTATCACGGTCGTTTAAATCATACTCATACTGAGGATGAACGACCAAACGATAATACAGGTCTCTGTATTTGTCGTAAAATATACCTGAATATTGCGTCTGTTCCAGATATTGCGTGTGTTCAGATTTTATATCCCCCATATTCTTCATCGGATAAATACGGTCTTTCGCAGAATAGCCTGCAAAAAAACGCCGGCTCTCTCCGGAAAACATATCATATACGGTTATATGATCATCTGCCGGAAAACTTGTAACTTTTTCATTTCTGTTATTCACGTCATAACACACTTTCCGATAGGAAAATGCTCCCCATGATTCACTTAATTTCTTATGATTGCCGTAGATTTCGGGATAGGGATTGATAAACCTGAGCGTACTGTCTTTCAAGTTGTACAGCGCTGCGGACATACATGTCGGATGTTCGCATGCGTCCATGTTGCCGTTCATTCCGGACAGAATGATATTGCCGTTTACCAACCGAACAGGAGCGTCGCTTCCGGGAAACGGAGCTGGTGGAATAATACAGTTGTTTGACGGTACCAGAAACTGTGTTCCCATGTTAATTCGTTCAAGAATTTTACCTTTGCGATTTATCCGAATTAACCTGTATTGCCAGTAATCATACAGATAAACAGAATCCATCGTATGTATGCAGTATCCTTCGATATTTGGTCCAATGCCGTCAGGTCCCTCCCTGTACAGTGGTATGCTGTCCATTACTGTTCCCTTGTCAATATCATAAATAAGAATTCTGTTGGAATGTCCTGCTTTGTTACAAAAAGTAAACCGCGTCGTATCGTTAATTGTGAATACCTGAATATAACCTGATTCCTGAGTGGTATTATCATCAAGAAGAAAGGTTTTATACGGCTGAAGTTCCATCGTATAGATGTTTTTGCCTTTCCTGTCTATCGTTTTTTCACTTACGCAGGAACATATAACTGCTGTGCATAATGCAAATAAAATATGTCTCATAGATTTTATATTGTTTATAATTAGTGTATTACAAATTAAAACACACTTTTTTTTTCATAATTACTTTACTTTAATTTTAATTTGACAAAATTACTGCTTTTCTGTTTTTACACGCAAATAATTAACATTATTTAATATTTAATATGTTTTTGTTTTTTTTAACATCTTAAATTACAATAATTTATGTTTTTAGAGATTGTATTAAAGTGTTAAAATATGTTAAACAAAAACAGGCTGTTCAAAAAGAACAACCTGTCCAATTTAAAAAATTCATCAAATAAATGAACAAAATTAAAAATATCACAAAAGTATAAAAAATAAACTACTGCTGTATTGCCTGAATACCGGGCAGAATAATTCCTTCCATATATTCGAGCAAAGCTCCTCCGCCGGTCGAAACGTAGCTGACTTTATCGGCTAAATTAAATTTATTTATTGCAGCCACAGAATCGCCTCCGCCTACCAGCGAGTAAGTGCCTTTGCTTGTGGCTTCGGCTACGATTTTTCCTAATTCAAGCGTTCCGACGGCGAAATCTTCTGCCTCAAAAACGCCTGCCGGTCCGTTCCACAAAACTGTTTTCGACGCGCAAATAACTTCCTTCCATTTTGCAATGCTTGCCGGACCTGCGTCAAGCCCCTGAAAATCATCGGGTATTTTGTATATGTCGAAAACCTGTACGTCTGATTTCACTCCTTTGAGAACGTCGTCGATACCGAGTTTGGAAGCAAGAACGTCAATGGGCAAATAAATCGTTACATTTTTTTCTTCGGCGCTTTTCATGATTTTTTTTGCAAGCTCTACGTCTTCGCAAATCGAGAAACCGATATTTCCATTCAACGCCTTTATGAAAGTAAAGCCCATTCCACCACAAATAATCAGATTGTCAACCTTGTCGAGAAGTTTTTCGATAATTGGAATTTTGGTTGAAATTTTTGAACCGCCAAGAATAGCCGTAAACGGTCGTTCCGATGCGTTTAAAACTTTTTCAACAGCTTCTATTTCGCCGTTCATAATGTAGCCAAACATTTTATCGTTCGGGAATTTGTTTGCAATCAGGGTTGTAGAAGCATGTGCGCGGTGAGCTGTTCCGAAAGAATCGTTCACATAACAGTCGGCAAGACTTGCCAGTTTGTTAACAAAATCCTTCTGTTTTTCCTTAACTGCCGATTTTGCCGCCTTTTTTTCTTCGTCGGTAGCGCTGTCGAGCAGATTGCGCGGTTTTCCTTCTTCTTCTTCGTAGAAACGCAGGTTTTCGAGCAGCAAAAATTCCCCCGGTTTCAGTTTTTTTGCCAATTCTGCGGCTTCGGCGCCTACACAGTCGTTTGCAAAAATAACTTTCTGACCAATCAGCTGTTCGATAACCGGAATAATGTGTTTCAGAGAAAGCGCTTCCGACACGCCTTTCGGACGTCCGAGATGAGACATCGCAATTATGGAACCGCCGCTTTCAAAAATTTTCTTAACAGTGGGTACTGCCGCCCTGATACGTGTGTCATCTGTAACCTGAAATTCCTTGTTTAACGGAACATTGAAATCAAAGCGCACGATTGCCCGCTTATTTTTAAAATCATATCTGTCAATATATTGCATAATAATATGTAATTAGAAATCTATAATATATTAATTTATTACTTTATTAATTCACATTTTTTGTGAGAGAAATAAATCCTGTAGAAATTTTCTGCCCTCCAACTATTACCGCAGGACGGATTCTGAAAGTTATATCCGAAGACCCTTCGCCCATATTAAGCAGACTGTTAACGAATTTCAGAATATTGTCCTTCGATTCATTTTTAAACAGTTTCAGCAAATCCGTTTCGATATTAATTGGAATAACCGTCGTGCCACCATTAGCCGCAATAGATACGGGGCTGTTCAGATTTCCGGTCAGGATATTGCTGGTATTCAAGTCTATTGCCCAGTCGAGACCGGCAATTTGCGCGGCTGTTGCGTTGGGATTTGTCGCTTTAATATTAACAGTAAACGACATTGGCAAACTTCCAGACATGATGCCCGCAGTAAGTTTCAACATGGAAGTTGCATTTAAATTTTGAACATTATTTATGTTTCCGAGACTGATTCCTGCAACTCCGGGATTGCTTAATCCTGTAAATTCGTACTTGCAGTTCACAAACGATACTACTCCACTAAGCGTCTCGCATGAGGAAAACGTTGTGCAAAATGCAGCAAACAAAACTATACGAATTTTTTTTGTAAAAAACAACAAATATTTCATATTCATATCAATTTGAAAAATATCTAAATTTATTAAAACGGCGCAAAAATACAAAATTTTTGTGTTAAACGAACAAAAATACCGATAAAATAAAATATAAATATGTAAATCCCTTGTTTTAAGTCAATTACACAAAGACATTTACGGTTATTCGATATTCTTTCTGCAATAAAAAACAGCCAAAAAAACTGTTCGGTTGTGAATTTCCGGATATTTTTGAGTTTTATATTTTGCTCTGCCATTGTTTTGTGTAAAACCTGAGGAGGCTGTTCAAAAATCCTTTAACCGCAGGTTTTTGACCTGCGTATAGGCGTGATACATTGCATCTATACTAATTCCACATTTCAAAATTATGATTTTCAGATAATTATTGCGAGTTGTGTTTTTCGGCATATTGTTGACCTGCTGTTATTAAAATATTGGTTTTCAGGCAAATTAATGCGACAATAAACTTATACAAATTTTAATAATAACGTCTCAAAAACCAACCTCCGTCTTTCCATATTATTTTATATTTCCAAAAATTGTGTAATTTTGTGCCGTTTTATTAATTAAATAAATTAAAAGAAGATACTATGAATACTCTTATTAAAAGATTTTGTGTGCTGACATTTTTACTGTATAGCAGTGTTTTCGCGTATGCTCAACAATCGTCCGTCGAGTTGCTTTCGCCTGACGGAAAAATACGGCTCGCCGTTACGCTGGGCGACAAAATCGCCTATACGGTTTATTGCGACAACCAGCCCGTGATGCAAAACAACGAATTGCAACTCACGCTGCGCAACGAAACGCTGGGCGCAAAACCGCGACTGACAGGACAGAAACGCGCGTCGGTCGATAATGTTATCAAACCCGTCGTGCCGTTTAAGTTCTCGACCGTCGTAAACAGGTATAACCAGCTGACACTCGACTTCAAAGATAACTATTCGGTCGAGTTTCGCGCCTTCGACGACGGCGTCGCATACCGCTTCATCACCCGCAAAAAGGGATCAATCGATGTCATGCACGAAGATTTTAACTTGTATTTCCCCGATGATTATCTGCTGGAACTGCAATGCCCCGGACGGCGCGGCTTTGCTTCGGTTTACGAAGACCCCTATTCGCAGGTAGAATCACAGAAATGGCAGGTGAAAGACGACATGTCAGTCCTTCCGATACTGATTGACACCCGCAAAGGCGTGAAAATACTTGTTACCGAAGCCGATGTGCGCGATTATCCGCATACTTTTGTCAAAGGCGCTGGCAAACTGAACAGCGTCCGTTCTGTCTATCCTCGCGTCCCGACCGAAACGGCTTACGACGAGCGGGGAATGAGCCTCATCGTTACCAAAGAAGCCGACTGCATCGCCCGTACCGCAGGCTCGCGAGAGTTCCCATGGCGAACGTTTATCATTGCCCGTCGCGACGGACAGCTCGTCGAATCGACAATGATATGCCGCCTATCGCCGCAAAACGTAATCGAAGACGTGTCGTGGATAAAACCCGGACTTGTGGCGTGGGACTGGATAAACCGCTGGGCTGACTATGGACCGGAAGTGAAACACAAAGCCGGCGTCAACACTGCCGCCTACAAACATTACATTGATTTTGCGTCGCGCTACCGGATTCCATATCTAATTCTCGACGAAGGCTGGTCGAAAAACCGCGCTCACCCGAAGGAAGTAGTTCCCGACCTCGACCTGCCCGAAGTTATACGCTACGGCAACGAAAAGAACGTCGGCATTATACTCTGGATTACATACGCCGGCATCAACGAAGATTTTGATGACGACAGTTTTAATCTCTTTGAATATTTTTCAAAAATGGGCGTCAAAGGCTTCAAAATCGACTTTATGGACAGAAGCGATCAGACGATAACCAATTTCTACGAACGCGCTGCCCGCGAAGCCGCAAAATACAAGATGCTCGTCGAGCTGCACGGCTCATACAAACCGACAGGAATGGAATTTCGATACCCTAACGTGCTGTCTTACGAAGGCGTTATGGGGCTTGAAAACGGCTTGCGTGCAACGCCCGACAACAGCCTCTACATGCCCTTCATGCGTAACGTAACCGGTCCGATGTCGTTCACGCCCGGCTCGATGCTCAACGTACAGCCCGAAAACGCGCGAAACGGATTAGGCTCAAACCTCGTAACAATAGGCACCCGCGTCCACCACATCGCCTACTATATACTGTTTGAAAGCGGCTTGCAGATGATTTCCGACAGTCCGCGCCAGTTTGACCAGAACCCTGACTGCGCCGCATTTATATTCTCAACGCCTGTTACATGGGACGAAACTCGCGCTCTCGTTGCCGAAGCCGGTCAGTACGTCGTAGTAGCACGTCGGCACGGCGACAAATGGTGGATTGGCGGTATAGCCAACAACGCCGAAACAGTTCGCGAATTTGACCTCCCGCTCGACTTCCTCCCGCAGGGCAAAACCCTCCGCATGACCGCCTTTGAAGACGGTCAGAACGCCGACCGGCAGGCAATGGACTACAACGTTCGCCAGCAGGACGTGAAACACAACGACATTCTCCACGTCCAATTAGCCCGCAATGGCGGTTTCGCCGCGGTTATTGAATAAATGTACAGTTAAATATATAGCCTTCAAAGGTAAATATTTAATCGGTTAATACAGGAATGTCTTTATGACAAATCAGAGTTTATGTAGATTGAAATATTATATTGAAAAGTTGGGGACGCGATTAATCGTAACCCAACTGATATTCAGCCAGTTTGATACTTTGAATATAATGTTTAAATCTACATAAACTCTATATTATTATAAAAATATACTCTCTATTTTAACATCATCAAATATATAATAACAGATGAAAAAATTCATATTAATTTGTTTGTCGGTAGCGTTACTTGTGTCATCGTGCAAAAATGCGAGAAATGAATTTAGTAATACAATTCATATAGAATTACCGGCTGAAGCGGTAGATATTAAAGAAATATCTGAAACATAGATAGTTATATAAAATACTTGGTTTCAAAGTTTTATAAAAAATGTCGGGGTGAAATGACTCGAACATTCGACCCCTTGCACCCCATGCAAGTGCGCTAGCCAACTGCGCCACACCCCGTCATTTGAGGGTGCAAAGATACACATTATTTTTTTAATGGCAATAGCTGAGAAATATTTTGTCGATTTTTCAGGGAAAAAATCAACAAAAACAGGATTTGATAGCGATGTAAAAATAACCTTAGACAAATATTTTTTTGAAACATCTTAAATTTTTGACAGCCCGACTTTTGAAACGGCACATCAAAACTATATATGATTTACCCGACGTGGAATTTTGTAACTAATAAGGTTTATTGCAAAAAAATACATTGACAGTCAAATATTTGCAAAAAAATACATTTTTTTCTGTCAAAAATTGAGCAATTTTGACAAAATCAAAAAAAATATTTGTAATTTTGTCGCTGATTTGA
>JAIROW010000111.1 GCA_031257315.1 Prevotellaceae bacterium | reverse complement strand
TTTCGCACTACCGCAGGCGAGCGTAGCGTTGCCTGCGGACTTCGCATATATTATGAATTTTTTCAGACAAACACAGAGTTTTATGAGTGATGCTATTTTACTTCACTCATCATTCAATTTCCCATATTGCGCCTTCTTTTGTGTCTTTGACGGTTATTCCGATGTTTTTCAGTTCGTCTCTGATATTGTCGGAGGTTTCAAAATCTTTGTTTTCTTTTGCTTTTTTTCTGATTCTGAGCAGCAGATTTATCAGTTCGCCTGTTAAATGCGTATTTTCTTTTTCTTCGTTTTTCATGCCCAGTATGTCGAAAATAACAGAATGATACAGTTTTTTCAACGAATCAATATCTTCAACGGTCAGAGCCGTTTTGCCTTCGTATGCCGAATTTATTATGGAAACGCCGTCGAAAAGAGCCGAAATTGCTACCGGCGTGTTGAGGTCGTCGTTCAGGGCGGCAAAGCAGTTCTGTTCTATATGGCTTATATTTGCGCTCGACAATTTTGCAGGTTTCAGACTGTCAAGCGTCTTGCAGGCTTTCAACAGTCTGTTCAAACCCTTTTCGGCAGCTTTCAATGCGGCATTACTGAAATCGAGAGTGCTTCGATAGTGGGCTTGAAGGATAAAAAAGCGCACTGTCATCGGCGAATAAGCCTGTTCGAGAAATTTGTGATTGCCGGTAAAAAATTCTTCGAGCATTATGGTATTTCCCAGCGATTTTCCCATTTTTTTTCCGTCGATTGTAATCATGTTGTTGTGCATCCAGTATTTGCACGGCGCGTTTCCGTTTGCAATCTGCGACTGGGCAATTTCCGATTCGTGATGCGGAAAGAGCAAATCCATTCCGCCGCCGTGAATATCGAACTGTTCGCCGAGATATTTTCGTCCCATTGCCGAACATTCGAGATGCCAGCCCGGAAAACCGTCGCTCCATGGCGATTTCCATCGCATAATATGTTCGGGCTGAGCTTTTTTCCACAGAGCAAAATCGACGCTGTTCCGTTTCTCGTCCTGACCTTCGAGGTTGTCGCGGACGGTTGAAAGCAATTCGTCAATCACCCGTCCCGAAAGTGTTCCATAAGGGTATTTTCGATTGTATTTCGGCACGTCAAAATAAACCGAACCGTTTGAAACATAGGCATAACCGGCGTCTATAATTTTCTGAGCCATGTCTATCTGTTCAATGATATGCCCCGACGCGCAGGGTTCGATACTTGGACGTTTGACATTCAGAGCATCCATCATGTCATGATAACGGTCTGTATAATATTTTGCGACTTCCATCGGTTCAAGCTGTTCGAGTCGCGCTTTTTTTATCAGCTTGTCTTCGCCGCTGTCGGCATCGTTGACCAGATGTCCTACGTCGGTAATATTTCGTACATACCGCACTTTGTAACCCTGATACAGCAGATAACGGTACAGAATGTCGAAAGTAACAGCCGAGCGTGCGTGTCCCAAATGCGGGTCGCCGTAAACCGTCGGACCGCAGACATACATTCCAACATTTTGCGCACTGAGCGGGATAAACAGTTCCTTGTTGCGCGACAGAGTATTATACAGATACAGTTTTGAAGTCATAATTGTTTTACTAAAAAAATGCAAAGATAATGATATTATTCATGATTTTTGAAAAAATCATTTCAAAATGCTGTTAATAAGCTGATTGTCAGAATTGATAATTAGAATTTATATAAATTAGTTTTGCTGGTGAGCCGTTATATATCACTGTGATAACCAAATAGGCTGTAAAAAGGAACAACAGAAAATATATCCTGTTGATATTTAAGAGTTGTTTCATCTCTTTTTAATTTTCGGTACAATTACGGCTTACAATCCTGACGGAATCTGTGATTCTTTTGAATCATTATTTTTTGCGTTCTTTTCCATTTTAATCAAATTGACGATAATAACCGCACTACTTGGAATTTGTCCAAATAACAGCAAGTATGTCGTCCAATGTTTTTCAAAGGAAAATCCGCCAATAAACAGTGCGCAAACACATGCTACTATTAGTGATAAATGGCAGACTAAAACTATGTAAAGACGATACCGTATCCGTCGCGTCGACTGGTTTTCTTTGTCTCTGCTTTTTATGCAGTTTTTCACAAACAGAGCAAAAAAACATAATGAGCAAAGACACAGCGCTACTCCGATAGCATATCTGTATTTTATAAGTATATGTTCTTCTGTGGACATCAAAAATACTGCAATAATCAATATGATTGACATTGCACAGAAAAAACATATACGCTGGATACGTGAACTCATATTATGCCCCTTCTGTTAACCATCGTCCACATCCCAATGCGTCGGTGACGCCTCCACCAAGCCAGCCAAATACAAAAGAAGCGACACCAAGTGCCACAACTCCTCCCGTGGCAGCTCCTGCTACAGCAGTTATTGCAATAGCGAACACCATTGATCCAATACCGGCGAGGCAATTAAATGCATTTTCCCAGCCGCCGTTCACATTTTCCATTTGTTCTAAACTTAACTTATACATAAAATTAAAAAATTAAAAAAAAACCTACTCACTTCGGCTTTTCGGCTTACTCCCTGTCTTAAATTGATGCTGCAAAGGTACAACTGTTTTTTTGAAACCGTATGATTTCAGGGATAATTTTCTCCGTTTTTATTTACCAGCCTGTATTCTGTTAATTTCACAAAATATGCTGCCAACGCTTCGACTTTGCATAATACTTGTAAAAAGGAGTAAAAAATCCCGTGCAGGGGATGCACGGGATTTATTATTATTTTTAAGAAAACTATCTTTTATTAAACAATTAAAAGATTTGCAAAGATAATACTTTTTTTTGAAACCGTATGATTTCAGAGATAATTTTCTCCGTCTTTGTTTACCAGCCTGTATTCTGCTAATTTCACAAAATATGCTGCCAGCGCTTCGGCGTACTGATCTTTGGTTTGCTGCAATAGGTTTTGGGCTTCGAGCAGGTCGGACAGTGCAGTTATGCCGGCGTTGTAGTTGTCTTTACTGATTTTCAGATTTTCTTCGGCTGAAAAAATTGATTTTTTAGCAAGCACAATCTGACTGTATGCTTCGTTGAGTTCGTTTTGAACGTTTTGCATCTGTTGCTGCAACAGTTCGGCAGTTTCGCGTCTGGTGTTTTCGGCTTGCTGCAATTCAAGTTTTTTGCGTTTTATTGAGTATGAACCGCCCCACCAGTCGGCAATTGGAACTACAACGCTTGCAAATATCAGTCCGTGAGTATTTTGTATTCCGCTGCTTCTGTGCATGTCGAAGTGCATGTGATTGTAGCCGACGCCAATGGCGACTGTTGGCAGATTTTTTCCCCTTTCCATTTTTATCTGCATTTTTGCAACATCAACAGATTTTTCCATTAATTTGTACTCTATACGATTTTGTGGAGACGCGACGCGGCGCTTTTGTGGTAAAGATGCGATTAATCGCGTCTCTGCGTCAGGTATTTCAATATCGAAACTTTCAGGAGATAATCCGATTTTTTGCGCCAAAACCATTTTCAGCATTGCCAGTCCGTTCTCGACTTTGAGCCTGCTGCTCTGCAAGCGGTTCTGTTCGAGTTCCACGCGCAGAATATCGTTGCGGGTGGTAAGTCCCGCCGATACGGCGACCCTTACGTCAGATAAAATGCGATTGAGCAGAGTATCGGAATTTTCAATTGTTTTCATTTTTTCTTTTAATGAAACAATTTGCCAGAAACACTGTTCTGTTGCAAGTAAAACTTCATCTTCTACTATCAGTTTTTGCAATTTTTTAACTTCAACGCCTGTTTTTGCAAGACGGTTGGCTGTAACAATCTGTCCGCCGGCAAAAAGCGGTTGAGTTGCCTGTATGCCGGTAAATATTCCGTTTTTCAGAGCTTCGATTTTTTGCGGCTGCATGGCGCTTTGCAATGCCTGCATGTCGAGCGGCGCTCCCTGCTGCATCAGCCACATCATTGTCGGCGCGATGGCGTTAACCACCGGTTGCATAATTGCCGCCATATCCATTTTAACCGATACCATAGGTTTATCAGCCATAAAGCTCAAACCCGACCCGCTTACGTTTGGAAAATATTTTGTAAATGCCTCTTTTTTCTGCTGTTCGGCGATTTCAACCGACAAACCGACATTCCGGACTTTTTCACTGTTTTTTAACGCCAATTCCCGACACTGTTCCAGCGTCATTATTTGCTGCGCATTGGAGACATTGATATTCAGCGCAATAAGCATGCAGATTATGAGCAGATTTGCGCAGATTTCTTTATTTGATTTTAAGAACATACTTAATAATATTTTGACTGCAAAGTTAGCTCTTTTGCAGATACCGTGCAATGGCAATCAGGTAAATAAATTGGCGATTAAGTAAGTTCATCAGAGTTTAAACTGATTGTCAGCAAGTTTGATGCTTTTGAATATTAGAGTTAATATAAAATTAAATATGATATATGAAAGCATATATCTGGCTGAAAGCCACAATTTTCATAACCGACGGTCGTTGACCGGCGGAAGAAACAGTGAGACAATAACGCTGCCTGTAAAGGAATGGGCAAAACTTCTCGCTGTCCGCAGGCAAAATCCGCAGGCAACGCTACGCTCGCCTGAGGTTATGAAGGTTCGGCTTTTCAAGCCGTATATACTCAAATAAATTTATATAAACTCTAATATACTTATATTCAAATATTTATATGATTTTAATATTATGGTTACTATTCGACAATTCTCAAATCTGTTAATCTTGAAAATTATGTAAATTTTGACTGAAATACCGGCAAAAATAAACCGGACTGTCTGTTTCTTAAAATGAAATAAAATAAAGGGGATTTACTTAAATCATTTTGTCTGAAAAAAACAGTCCGGCTCTCAAATAAATAAATTAAAAAAACATTACCTAAAAAATCGTCTCATTCAGATTTACCGAAAAAACAATAATGCTAATTTTTAAATTTTACATATACTATTTTTTACTTTCGGTATATTATTTCAATATTAAAACAACGTTCTTCTTATTATACGCTAACAATATATCAATTTTTTTGCAAAATGCAAAATCATTTTTGCAAAAAATGATAACAAAAATTACCAACCAATAAAAACAAACCTTTTTATACTTCAATAAAAAACTATTTAAAAACAGTATCACAATACTGAAAAATAATTTTTAACTTCTAAATAATTTTCGAGTGCAAATATAATACTTTTTTCAAAATGCAAAATTAATTTTTTGAAAAATTTTCCTGAATTAATTAAAAAATATATAATGTTTTTTCTTAAAATATGATTATCAACATTTTATACTTGCAATATTTTTCAAAAAAACGCATAAAAAACTTTAACTTATTTATTCTTTAATCCAATTATGCAGTAAAATCGATTTGAAATTTTGAAAAAACTGCGCAAAAAGCAGCGCCTAATTATCAATTGACCGCCGTTCCAGCCGCTGACCGCCGCCTTCTCTGCGCCGTTCCTGATATTCGTCGCCGTTTTCGCCTTCGGGTCTGTTGCCGAAACGTCGAAAAGCTGAGCGGTCGCCGCCCGCGCTCTTGAACATGTTAAGTTTATATATAAAATGTATGATAAAATAACTGCCCAAAATGTTTGTGGAAGAATAGCGCAGAGATTGCGCGTTTGCCGAGCGCGAAATGTTGCTGCGCTGTTGAAGTACGTCGAACATTTTGAAACGGACAGTTCCACTTTTGTTTTTAAAAACCGATTTTTGCAGGGTAATGTTCCACAGCCATTCGTTTAAACCGTAACCGTCGGTATATCCTGAGTTTGCCGAATAGTTGAGGTCTGATTCCAGACTTAAATTCCATGGCAAATACAGGGTTGTGTTCATCGAACCCCCGTAATTAAAGGCTTTCTGGTCGTTTCTGCCTTCGAGCGTGTTGTCTGTGCCGCTGTAACGGACGTTGGCTCTCAGGCTCAGGTCAAAAATATCGGAACGGTACGAGCCTCCTATCGTTTCGCCAAGCGTCAGGTTACCCGAAATGTTTTTCACTCCGTTAACAAATCCGTTATCGGCAGAGTATGAGAAACTGCTTGTCGAATTTATCGAAAACTTCCTGTCTATAAACTGTTTATTCAACTGCAATCGGGTAGTTGTTTCCCAGTTCCCGTTGACATTTCTGTATGTCGATTCGCGTTTTCCAACGCTGTCAACCGCCGAATAGCGCACAATATCGTTAAAATTAAAACTCCAGTTCGACGACAGGGTAATTGTATTTCCCTTTACACGGTCGCTTTTCTGAAACTGCGCTCTGAAAGTGTTGGCAAACGATGGCTTCAAATCGGGATTTCCATACGAAATATTCAGGGGATTAGATTCGTCTCTGATGCTCGAAAGCTGGGTTGCGCTCGGCTGGTTTACCCGTCCGTTATAGTTCAGTCGGAGGTTTGTCTGTCTGTCCCATCTGTAAATAAACTGTAAAACGGGAGCAAAATTAAGAACGCCGTTAGTTACAGTCGAAACGGTGTCGGGGGTCAGCGTGCGACTTTCGGAACTCGAAGGTTGCATGGCAACGCCGATGGTGTAATTGTATTTTTCGCGTACAGACTGGAAATTGAGACGTATTTCGTGATTTGAAAAACTGTTTTCCAGCTTTTTGGTAGATGAAGTATCTACTATACTGTAACTTCCGAAACCGTCGTTTTTAAAGGTTTGACGATCCTGTTCGGAATAGCTGTTTCGGTAGTTGTACGACAGCTGCATGAAATTATTTTTGCCGAGCGGTTCGACATACGACAGGTTTAATCGCCAGTTGAAACCTCCATTCTGCATATTATAAATCTGGTCTGTTATGACACTGTTTCGATTTTGGCTGCTGTATTCGGTTTTTGAATTATTTGAACCATCGTTATTTCTGTCGTTCAATCCGCCCGAAAGTCCGAAAGTCAGAGTTCTTCCCTTCTTTCCAAATTTTCGACTGATATTCAGATTTCCGCTAACATTCAGTTCCGAACTTTCGGAAAGACGCGCCGACTGCCCCCAGTTTATCGAATCCTCGATATTATCTTTTGTAGTCAAATATCTGCCCGACTGGATATTTGAATTAGCGGCAGTTTTCAGGTTCGGAGTAAATATTATTTTTGTCAGCTCGTCGGGATTCCATTCCATGCGCATACTGACGTTAAAATTGTCGCTTATGTTGTTTCCTTCCGAAACATTAGTCTGCAACTGGTCGCCCGAAGCGATATAGTTTCGGCTAAAACTGTTTGAAATTACGTCGCGGTCGGTATTTCCATATATTATATTACCTCCAAGTTTAAGTTTCGACGAAAACTCGCCTGCAAAGTTCAAACCGGCAGCTCCGGTTTTCATTACTCCGTTACGTCCGCCGAAAGACATTTGCCCGCCTCCAAGACCGGCAAGATTTGAAGTAGCAACGTCCGAAAAACGGTCGTTATTAACATTGTTAACGCCTGCAAGCAGAGTAAGTCTGCTGTTTTCGTGCATGTAATTAGCCATAACGCTTGCGTCGTAACGGTCTCTGTTGCCGATTCCCGCAGCCGCATTTCCGAAAAATCCCTTTTTCATGCCCTGTCTTATGCTTAAATTGATAACTGTTTCTTCTTCACCGTCGTCAAAACCGGTCAGCTCAGCCATATCCGATTTTTTATCCCAGACCTGAACTTTGTCAACAATTTCGGCAGGCAAATTTCGGGACGCCACTTTCGGGTCGTCGCCAAAAAATTCCTTTTTATCGACATATATCTTTTTGATTTCCTTTCCATTAATCTTTATACCGCCATTTTCGTCGATTTCGGCTCCGGGCAGTTTTTTTATCAAATCTTCGACAACTGCGCTTGGAAGAACTTTGAAGGCGGCTGCGCTGTACTCGACAGTATCGCCGCGCACAACCATTTCGAGAGCCTTGCCTATGATAACTGCCGAATCAAGTTCAAAACTCAGCCTTTCCAGTACAACCGGCTTCTGAATAATGAGATTTTTGCTGGCGTCAATCGAAATAAAAGCATCGTTATAACCTATAAATGAAATCTTTACAAGATATTTTCCCGCAACGACATTTATACCGAAACGCCCTTCGCTGCCAGTCATTCCTCCCGCAACAGCAAGGCTGTCCTTTGCATTTAAAAACTGAACCGAAGCCCGTTCCAGAGGATTGTTTTCCGCGTCCGTTACCACGCCAGCAACAGTTACCCTGTTCTGCGCATACGCTATGGAAAAAGTCATCAAAAATACCGTTATACAAACATTTAATTTCATAAATAGCAAACCGTTAAAATTATGATGCAAAACTACGCTGTTTAAAGTTTATTCCGACATTTTTTTCACCGAATCGACATTTTTCAGCAGTGAACATACACTGTTGAAAATCGAAAGGCTCGCGGCTGAAACGTTTACAAATTCTTAACAAGCCGTTAATAACCGTTGAAATCTTTATAAAAACAAAATTTACGTTATTCAAAAAAAGTTATATACAGAATGTAGATTTGAAAATGCAAAATTTCTTTCTATTTATTTATGGACTTTTTTTATGGAATAAACAGATGTTAATTATTCAGTTTTTATCAACATAAAAAAGTTTTCAGCGTTGTTAATTAAATTATTTAAAACAATGATATACAGCGATGAAGACTATTAATCGAATGTTAGTAAAACATTGTTTTTATAATTTACGACTGTTAATAAAACATTTTATCAACAATATTAACCGGCTAATAATAACAACAATTTTAAAAAAAATTTAATTTAAATATATTGATATGTGTTAATATCTTTTTTGAATTTCTGAATTTTTTCCTTAAATTTGGCGTTTTATTTGGTATTTCGATATATAAATTTGTAAGATATAATGGAATTTACTGGAAATTACGATGTTATAGTCATAGGCGCTGGACATGCGGGTTGCGAAGCCGCTGCCGCTGCCGCCAGTCTCGGTTCAAAAACTTTGCTGATAACTTCTGATATGACAAAATTTGCCTTCATGTCGTGTAACCCTGCTATTGGAGGAATAGCTAAGGGACAGATTATCAGAGAGATAGATGCTCTTGGCGGTTTTACGGCTGTTGTTACCGACAGAAGTTCAATTCAATTCAGAATGTTAAACCGTTCAAAAGGTCCTGCAATGTGGAGTCCTCGCTCACAGTGCGACAGAACACTGTTTTCGACAGAATGGAGAAATGTTCTTGAAAACATTACCGGTTTGTTTTTCTGGCAGGATATGGTTTCAGAACTGATTATTGAAAACAATGCCGCTGTTGGAGTGCGTACCATTCTTGGCGCGAAATTTTCGGCTAAATCTGTTATTCTTACTGCCGGAACTTTCCTTAACGGGCAAATACATGTCGGTTTATCGCATACTTCCGGAGGAAGAGCAGGAGAGGCGTCTTCTTTCGGTTTGACCGAGCAGCTGATTTCATTAGGATTTGAATCGGGAAGAATGAAAACCGGCACTCCTGCCCGCATTGACGGTAGAACGGTCGATTTTTCGGCGATGCACGAACAGAAAGGCGACGAAAGCGGTCGTTTTTCGTTTACCGAAACTGTTAACAAATTACCTCAGCGCAGTTGTTATATTACATATACTTCGGAAGAAGTTCACGAAATTTTGAAGGAAGGTTTTGAACAGTCTCCGCTTTTTACAGGCGTAATTAAAGGAACTGGTCCAAGATACTGTCCGAGTATTGAAGATAAAATAAGAATATTTTCAGATAAAACTTCTCATCATTTATTTATAGAGCCTGAGGGAATTTCTGTAAATGAATACTATATAAACGGATTTTCTTCGTCCTTACCTTTGGACATTCAATTAAAAGCTTTGAGAAAAATACGAGGACTTGAAAAGGTTGAAATATTCAGACCGGGTTATGCTATCGAATATGATTATTTTTCTCCATTGCAGCTCAGCCATTCTTTGGAAACAAAATTTGTAGAAAATTTATTTTTTGCCGGTCAAATAAACGGTACTACTGGATATGAAGAAGCTGCAGCTCAGGGTTTGATAGCCGGTATAAACGCACATAGAAAAGTTGCAGGTGAAGAACCTTTTACGCTCGGCAGGGAACAGGCGTATATTGGAGTTTTAATTGACGATTTGGTAACGAAAGGAGTTGACGAGCCGTACAGAATGTTTACTTCCCGTGCTGAATACAGAATTTTATTGCGTCAGGATAATGCTGATTTCAGACTTACAAAATTGGGTTACGAAATTGGACTTGTAAAAAACGAAAGATATGAACAGTTTATCAAAAAACAGAGTGAATTTAATAATTTATTGAAATTTATTAAAGAAAACAATATTTCCGTTGAAGAATTAAATTTGTTTTTAAATTCGATTAATTCATCGCAATTAACGCAAACGAAAAAGATTTCTGATATTTTACTGCGTCCTGAAATAACCATTAAAGATTTACTTTCATGTATAACTTTATTAAGAGAATACGTTTTAAAAATAGAATCGCAAAGAGAAGATATTCTCGAAGCTGTTGAAATATTTATAAAATACGAAGGATATATAGAAAGAGAGCAGCAAATTGCTTTAAAAATTCAGCGATTAAACGAAATTAAGATACCCGATACATTTGATTATTTAAAACTATCTTCTTTATCAATTGAATCGAGACAAAAACTTTCGAGAATAAAACCTAAAACATTAGGACAAGCATCAAGAATACCGGGAGTTTCTCCTTCTGATATTTCCATTTTATTAGTATATTTTGGAAGATAGAATGTTCCACGTGGAACAATTGTTAAAAAATGGAATTTACGTTAATTAAAATATATACTCTATATGGTATAATTTTATTTGTTATTAATGTTTGTGTAAGTTTAGAAAACTAAAACAGTCTTTTATAAAAATGTTGATTTTAAGTTAATTGCTGTGATGGTAAATTTATATAAACTCTAATTAATAATGCGAATCGGGGTTAAAAATGTTTTTCAGCCCGAATGGGCTAAATTTTCATAACTGCATACAAGCGAAGCGCAGTTTGCGGTTTAGTATAATCGTTCTTATCTTTGTCTGTAAGTCAAAACTTTAATTCTATTGTGATAGAGTTCTGCCTTTCAGGCAGTCTATTGTTGTCGTTTTTAACCGCAGGCGAGCGATAGCGTTGTCTGCGGTTATGAAAATTATGTCCTTTCAGGATATTACTCCTGATTCACATTAATTATATAAATCCGGTATTATAAACGTTTTTTAGCCCTAATTTGCATTAATAATTAAAACAATACTTTTAATTGTTCCACGTGGAACAATTGTAATATACGCAGTATGGTTTTGCGTATTAACTTAACAAGTGAATATGCTACTTATTTTATTGTACTACGGTTATATTGGTACATGTATTCTCTACATACGTTTGTAATTGTAGGGGCGTGATTTATCGCGACTCTATAAATTGCGCCAATATAATATTTTGTAAATTTCGCAATCGGTGAAATATATATTTTTTATTTCATTTTTAGAAATATTATACTGAATACCCACCCTTTTATCATAAAAATACATATTCAACGGAATACAGTCTAATATATCTATCTTCTATTTATAACCGAGCGATGTAATCCTGACAGATTGCACATTTTGTTGTTTATAATCAAATTCACCAATTAGGACATTTATATTAATGCGAATCAGAAGTAATGTCCTGAAAGGACAAAATTTTCATAACCTCAGGCGAGCGCAGCGTTGCCTGCGGACTTTGCCCCTGTCATGACACGGCTTGAAAAGCCGAACCTTCATAACCGCAGGCGAGCGATAGCGTTGCCTGCGGTTATGAACGACAACAATAGACTGCCTGAAAGGCAGAACTCTCGCAAAAGCATTAAAGTTTTGCCTTACAAACAAAGATGATAACGATTGTGATACCGCAAACCGCGCTTTGTTTGTATGCAGTTATGAAAACTAAGCCTATTCTGGCTAAAAAACATTTTCAACCCTTGATTCGCATAAATTAGAGATTTTACAAAGATAAATAGTTAATATCCTACGAACAATATGGTTGTAGTAATAATTCTGTTTTCTATTGATATATAAATCATATTTATAGTTCTTGTGATATAACTCAAATATTTTTACTTACAATATTGAGATTTTTTAGATAAAACGTGGTTTAATGCTGACCCCTGCAATGACAATAAAGAAGCATTGTCGCCCTGAGGGTCTTGCCGTAACGACGGCATTGCTTGTCGTTAGGCAAGATGCTTCGACTGCGGGCTAACGCTCTGCGCTCGGCATGACAAGAAACTGTCACCTCAGGCGATATAAAAAATACCGCCCGGGAGATCAAAACCGGACGGTACTGCTTACTTGAGACTAAAGGGCTGACTATAGACCCTCTATGACTTCAGATACAAAATCACGATAACCGGCTTTAATCTTTTTGTCAAGCATAATTTATCAATTTTTTGTTGTAATTTTAATTTTTTATTTTATTTTCTCCTATCCATTTATAATTGTAGTATGGCATAATAATAAAAAACAAGTTGTTCCACATGGAACAACTTGTTTTTTATTATTATGCCATACTATTTCGCAGTAATGGCATCGCCATACCAAGTGAAATATTTAGATGCACCACTAAAAGTAGTACATTTTACAGCAGGTTCTCCATTAGAAACAGGTCCTATATAACTATACTCAATAGGAATAGTCAAAAAAGCCTCAATGCCTTTTTTCCCTGTATTCTTATCCGTATAGATACACAACCCATACAACCCATACGCGTCTTTACCGTACCCTGAAACCTTATCAGTTACAATAAAAAACCAACAAGTAGACTTCTTGTAGTAATCATATGTAGAAATCAAATAAAATTTTTTGGCTTCAAAAAAATTCTTTCCGTCTACATACAATCCTTGTCTTCCCTTCTCGTCCATTCTGAATTCAAAAGCGGCAAAAGTGTCTTGCGCAGCAATTTCTTTCGCTTTTTCTGAATTGAGCCTGAAATTTTCCTTTATTTCTGGGTTGAACGTGTTCGGGTCAAGTGCCGTCACCTTTACTTCGGTCGTCGGACTTGTCACCTTGTAGAACTTCGGTTCGCTGTTTGCGGTAGCCTGCAGACGAATCATATCACCGGTAATTTGCGCTTTATAGTAGGTGGGTTTATAAATCCACGTACCGTTGCGGTCAACTACGCCATACTTTCCGTCATTTGCTTCTACGGCAAAAAGTATCCCGTTGCCATCAGTTTGGAAACTTTTGTACTGCTTGGCGACAACCAATTTTCCATCAACTTCCAAACCTGCCTTGTCTTGGGTTCCCACTGCGTAAGCATTGCCTTTGAGAGCAATACGTACTTCGTTTTGCCCAAACGATGATGTTGCCGATACTATTACCATAGCAAACACCATCACCATCGAAATTAAATTTATAGTCTTCATATTTTTAATACTTTTATGAATTATTACAATTAAAATAACTAATGTTTCGCACTCTGTAATCTGGTAAAAATCAGAAAAAACCATAAAAAAAGTAGCATATTTATTTGTGTAAGTTATTGAATTTCAGTAACTTTGTAAAATATTTTCAAATACATTATAAATATACTGCGGAGCAAATTTACAACATATTTTTCAAAACCGCAAATCAAACAAACATAAGGTGCATAAATTTTTCAAAATATCAATTCTTTGAAGCTGTCAAGCGTGCCTTTGCACCCTTTATTTTGGCTTGCACAGGTTTGAAACCTGTACGGGAAATTATATAAACAATAGATACAGGCACGGTTACAAAGCTGCGCCTGCAAAAAAAAATAAATTCAAATTTTTCTGAAAGGTAAGGTGTTCAAAATAGAGTTTATGTAAATTTATTTGAGTATATACGGCTTAAAAAGCCGAACCTTCATAACCTCAGGCGAGCGCAGCGTTGCCTGAGGACTTTGCCCCAGCCAACACACTGGCTGAAAGCCAGAATTTTCATAACCGCAGGCGAGCGATAGCGTTGCCTGCGGATTTTGCCCCAGCCAACACACTGGCTAAAAGCCAGAACCTTCATAACCGCAGGCGAGCGATAGCGTTGCCTGCGGATTTTGCCCCAACCAACACACTGGCTAAAAGCCAGAATTTTCATAACCGTATGTCGTTTGACATACGGACAAACATAATCCCAAATAACTGGCTGAAAGCCAGAACTTGAATATTTTCAGATCCACAGGGTTCTGCCTTTACAGGCAGCGTTATCGTCTCTCTGTTTCTTCCGCCGGTCAACGACCGGCGGTTATGTAAATTCTGGCTGAAAGCCAGATTATATGCTTGCCAATAGCATATTTAATTTTACATTAACTCTAATGATATACCAAAAAATGAGACAATAAAAAGAGAAATTTTAAAGCTACGGCAGCATCTTGTAGAGATATGCATCGCTCGGTAGAAAATGCTGAAAAATGGTATGGATATAAACGCCATAGCCAGATATACAGAACTTTCTGTTATACGGAAGCTGGACAGATAAAATTCCCTCAGAATATTTTTTTACTTCGAGGAAAGTGGAAACTGTCAATTATAAACGGGTTGAAACACTGGTTATGCAAAAAAAAAATTAACTTTATATAATTTTTTGTTTTTCAACAGTTTAAAGCAGAGTAAAAAAGAAAATTTATTTAATGTCAGATTTTTTTTGAACAGTTAAAGAAAAATCCTGTATCTTTGCGCCTGAAATTAAAGCTAATTAGTGTGTAATAAAAGTTAAAGGAAAAACGTACTAAACTATAAAAATTATGCGGACAAGTTATTGCAGTGAAATAAGGAATATTCGGGAAAAGTTATCGGCAAGCCTGTTTTGTATGTTCAGTTTAATTTTTACAGAGAGAGAGAGAGAGAGAGAGAGAGAGAGAGAGAGAGAGAGAGAGAGAAGTAATCAGCGAGTTACGCTATGGCAACGGAAAAAA
>JAIROW010000109.1 GCA_031257315.1 Prevotellaceae bacterium | reverse complement strand
TTGCTAAAACCCGAAGCTGCAAAGCCAATCATTGAGCCGGAATTGAGCGTAACCGACGGATAGAAATTCGCCCGCGCAACGTTGGTCAGTTCAAAGGCAGAACGGAAATCAAGTTCCGCTTGCCGGACGTCGGGTCGGCGCGACAATAATTGAGCGGGAACGCCAGCCTGCAACTGTTCGGGAATGTTTTGCACTTTACATCAAAAATGCCTCCTGCTTTCCCCAAAAAGCCCGCCTGTTTTTTTGAAATTGCAGGCTGGCTTTAAAAATTTGCCCGATAACGGTTTTTATTCCCTTTCCAATATCCAAAATTTGATAATACTTTGCTCGCCGCCTGCTTCATTACGCCGCTGCTGCAATGCGCTTTCGGCATCTTTCCTGCGACTAAAAACGGCAATGCAATTACGCTCTACATTGCGGTAATCAAACTTGTCTTCCGCCCAAAGTTCGTAACGCTTGCGGCGGCAAAAGATTTTTGTAAAAAACCGGTTTATGAAAGTATCCATATTTTTTCAGCACGCGGATAACACGGATTTTACAGGCGGGAATTTTTGTTTTTTCTTTTCTCAATGCACATTTTCAGGGTCAAAACGCCGCACAGGAAAAGACATACAAACGCCGCACCCAATGCGCCCGCCGCTGCCTCTGGAATATCTATCACACGGCAGAGCCACGCTAAAAGTATCGAAAAAACAGCACAAATAAAAGACCGCTTAATTTGTGTTTTGATATTCATATTCATTTCTTTCTTTTTTTTGCACGCAGATAATGCAGATTTTCCTGTTTTTTATTTATTGAGTGTAAAATACTCGTAGTTTGATTCGTCTAATTTACTCGTATTTTCACGGTCAATAATAGTAATTTTCAATTTCAAATCGTTTTTGCCTTGTGGAAGCAATTGCACCCAACTTTCATTATACCCTACAAAAATAACAAAATCTTTATACTCCGAATTGTCATAAGAAGGCGTGAGATAAGGTATAGAGTTTTTACCGCCACTGTTCTTAAAACAAACTTGTTTATTATTGCTATCGGCAATATACAACCAGACACCTACTTTTTTATCTTTCTTATTATTAATCGTAAAATGACAATGCACATTCATTCCATAAGCCCCATTTTCATACACATTGTGTTCGAGCCATATTTTTTCGATACTGCCCGAAGGTGCAATGCTTGCCTGCGGTTTTGGGGTGCTTGGCGGGGCGGGGGGAGGGGAAGGGTAAGCAGGTTGAATGGTTTTTACCAACCGTGCATAATCGGCTTGGCTTATGGAATAAAAATCGGCTTTTTCATCTAAAAATGGCGTACGGTTTTTTTTGTCTGTTAATAATATTGCATAATCTTCTTCATCAAGCAAATAAAACGCAACTTCGTCCGCATATTTAGCTTCTTTTGCGAATATATCCATATAAGAAATAAGAATTTTGGTTTTTCCGCCCTTTTCTATTCTAAATGTAATGCCGTATGTGCCGTCTTTACCCCAAACTTTTTGTTCTTTTATGGTATAGGTTGCAACTTCTCTATCAAATTTCACAATTTTATGAACAATGCTGTTTTTCGACAAAAATATATCCAGCGTTACGTCGTAGATTTTACCAACAGATTTTAATACAAAATCGGGGATTTCTTTCGATTTTTCTGTTTTCCTTGTTTCATCTGTTGCGTCTGACCATAAATCCCAAATGTCATAGAACATTGAATCTGATTTAGATTTTGACGACGTTGCTCCTTGAGAATTTTGTGGCACTGTAACTTCGCCTCTGACTGTCAATATAATAGTTTGTGCGTTAGTTTGAATCTTGATTGTTTTCGCAAAAACTCCCGGACTGTTTTCTCTGACGTATGTAACTTTAATGAAATAAATCTCATTTGGTTTAATTATATCTTCTGTTTTTTCCACGTGAGTACAACAATCATTTCTTCCGCAAGATTGCAGAATTTTAAAAGTTATAGCAGTTTTGGTATTATTTTTTAGTCGAAAAGTAGCCGTTGGCTTTGTACCGTTTTCAATTTTTCCGAAATCATAAGTGGCAGGGTCTAACAGCGTTAAACTTTCACTGTCCTTTGTTTCCTGTGCTGTTCCCGCAGGCATTTGCGCCTGCGCATTAAAGCACATCAGCACAAAAAGCGCACCGAGAAAAGATTTTACAAAAAAGTTTCCCCTACTCTTTGTGTTTGGATTTTCGGACACTCCCCGTTTTTGAAATGGTCTCTGCTCCATTACTCTCTGTGTGAACAACCTGTTACCTGCTGTTTTCATTTTGAAATACCCTGATACGTGTCGAGCGCAACCTTTAAATTGAATGATTATGTTATTAAACTTATTTTCAAACGGATACAATAAAATAGCGTGGAAACAACTTGTCTGAAAGTTCAGGTTTCCACGCCTATACGTCTGGCAAGTCGTTCCACGCCGTATTACACGGCGTTTCGCAAACTTATTCTTGACGTATAACCCATAACTGGGTTTAATGTGGAAATTGAACTTTCAAGAATAGCAGCAAATCGCTATTTTATTATGTCATTGCACTTTACAGCGCGTTGTTTTTTGCTTATGTCATTTCTTTTTGTTTGAAATTTTGGGTGCAAATTTACGATTTTATTTTGAATTTCCGTACAAAATAAAATCCGAACTGCAAAATTTTTTCACAAAAATATTTTTATTGGGCTTTCACGAGTGCATTTTGGCTGCGGTTCGACAAACTCTAACAAGTTCGGTTTGCGCTTATCTGCATAAAAATTCAGGGGGCAGGAGTAGCCGCAACTGACAACCGAACTGACGCGGCGGCGAGTGTGGATGCGTTACTTGGCAAGGACGGCTAAAAAATACTGCCTGCAAGGTGGAGATTTTTTTCTGACTTCTGACTTCATATTACTTTATGATTAAGATTATTATTATCCAATATTTAATTAAAAGCAAAATTTCAGTTACCCCCTCCCAACGCCCGATACAGGTTTACCGCACATTGCAACTGTTCCAATTTATCGCTGACGCGGGCAAGCTGTGCCGAAAGGTAGTTTTGTTCTGCCGTAAGCACTTCTGTATAGTTGGCGTCGCCCGCTGTAAGCAATGCTTGCGTATATTCAACCGCCTTTTGGGTAGATTGAATTTGTTCCTGCCGTACAGCGTTCTTTTTTACTGACGATTGATAGGAAAACAGTATGTCCGAAACTTCCTGCCCTGCTTTCAATTCTGTTTTTTTGAACGTAATTAATGCGAGTTCCTGTTGAGCTTGGGCAATTTTCAGGTTGCCTTTGAGTTGTCCGCGTTTGAAAATC
>JAIROW010000095.1 GCA_031257315.1 Prevotellaceae bacterium | reverse complement strand
GGCAAAACCGTCGATAACGGCGCAGCATGGAATCCCGACGGCATTGATATGGTTTATGTGGCAGGCACAGGCAGCGGTATTTTAGCTCAGAACGGTTTTTATATCGGTAAATACGAGGTTACACAGGCGCAGTGGCAGGCAATCATGGGCAGCAATCCCTCCGGTTTTGCCGGTTGCAGCGACTGTCCCGTCGAAAACATTTCATGGGACGATGTAAAGAACTTTATCGGCAAACTTAATTCAAAGACAGGACGTAATTATCGACTTCCGACAGAAAAAGAATGGGAATATGCGGCACAGGGCGGCGCAAATCCCAAAAATATTTACGAATATGCCGGCGGCAACTCCTGCGGAAAAGTCGCATGGCACTCTAATAACAGTAACAAACGGACGCATCCCGTCGGCTCAAAAAAACCGAATCCTCTGGGTATTTACGATATGAGTGGTAATGTGCTGGAATGGTGTGAAAACCATTTTGACGACAACAGCCCTTTCCGCGTAATTCGCGGCGGCAGCTGGAACAACGATGCGGAAGACTGTCGCATTGTTAACCGATACGGCACTTCTCCCGGCGATCGCGGCGGCAACGTAGGTTTTCGCCTCGTTCTTTCCGAATAAACTGTTTCAAAAATTGAATTAAAGACCGGATTATGAGAACAGTATTGATTTTAATATTTGCAGCAGTGTTCGCAGGCGCGGTTGCCGGTCAGGAAAATTCGTTGCCAAAAAAGAAAGTCGCCGTATATGTAAAGAGCGCTTTCGACGACAGTATTAAAAAAGTTATTGGCTCAAAATTAGCGCTGGCTATTATAAAAAACGGTAAATACAGCGCGGTGGAAATGACGGACGCCATTATTGAAATGTCTCAGAACGCTCAAAACCGCGAACATTCGGACAATATGGACGACAGCCGGATAGGACTTACGGGAAAAGAAATGGGAGTTGATTTCGTTTGCGTGGCAGATATTGTGGAAGTCTTCGGAGCAAAGTACATCTCAACCCGTCTGGTTGACGCCAGCCGTATGGAAGCAGTCGCATTTGCAGATGTTCACGGCAGCATGGACTGCGCGGCTTCGCTGATGGAAATGTCCGAAACCGTTGCCGCCGAACTGTTCGGAGGAATACACGTTTCGCAGCCGGACAGCGTTTCGCAGCCGGACAGCGACAGCCGCGTCGAAAACGGCAAACTTTGGAGTCCCGACGGTATTGATATGATTTATGTTGCCGGCGACAGTACGCAGAGCGGTTTTTATATTGGCAAATACGAGGTTACACAGGCGCAGTGGCTGTCTGTAACAGGCAGTAATCCGTCCGAATTTGCCGGTTGCGACGACTGTCCCGTTGAAAGAGTTTCGTGGAACGATATAAAAATTTTTATCCGCAAACTTTATTCAAAAACGGGACGAAAATACCGTCTTCCAACTGAAAAAGAATGGGAATATGCGGCGCATTGCGGCAATTCAAAAAATACCGACGAATATTCGGGCAACGACACAGTTGAAAATGTTGCATGGTATGAGGATAACAGCGACGAGCGGACGCATCTTGTTGGCACAAAAAAGCCTAATGCTCTGGGTATCTACGATATGAGCGGCAATGTATGGGAGTGGTGCGAAGACTGTTTTGACAGCCGCTGCACCAAGCGCATCAACCGTGGCGGCAGTTGGAATTGCAGCGCGTCGAACTGTCGCGTTGCTCACCGCGACGGCGATTTGTCCGGCTATCGTTACAGCAATCTGGGTTTCCGGCTTGTTCTTTCGGAGTAACCTGTCGTTTATGCAACATTCCTGAATATGATTTTAATTTAAGACAATAAAAATTTGAAATTATTATAAAGATATGAATATAAAAAATTTATTAAAAACAATATTTGTTGTTGCCGGCATTATCCCTGCCGTTTCATTGTCGGCGCAGGAAGGTCTGGAAAAATACAGACAGGAGCAAAAAGCCGCATTGTCAAAATATGCGCAGGAAAAACGGACAGAATTGAAAAATTATCGCGATTCCATCAATCGCGAATATGCCAAATATTTGGAAGAATCATGGAAAAGTTTCGATTTGCAGCAACAGGAACGGCGTTTCGAGCCAATGTCTGCACCTCCGGTTTATGAGCCAGAGAAACCTCAACCAAGCGAAACGCCAAAACCGGTTAATGTAACTCCGGTAAAACCGGTTCCGCCGACGGAGAAACCAAAACCGGAAGTGAAGCCAAAACCGGAAATAAAGCCAAAACCGGAAGTAAAACCCATTCCAGCAACTCCGGAATATCCGGTTGCAGCCGAATTTTTCGGCACGGCAGTCCGGTTGCAGACATTTCAAACAAAACCATACCGTATGTCCGGTATTTCGGAAAAAGAGGTTGCCGGATACTGGCGATTTCTTTCCGGTTTGCCATGCGGGAAACTGACTGACGACATGCTGCGAATCAAAAAAGAACTGAAACTGAACGACTGGGCG
This sequence comes from Prevotellaceae bacterium, assembly GCA_031257315.1. Lineage (GTDB taxonomy): Bacteria > Bacteroidota > Bacteroidia > Bacteroidales > UBA932 > JAIRLF01. The sequence continues at coordinate 9,382 of JAIROW010000095.1, read as the reverse complement.
ATGTATATGCTTGCAAACAGTCTGTTTAAAACATTTTTCCCCAACGGTTCGGAAAACGAACAGGTCGTATTTTCGATGTTCATATTCAATCAGCTTGGTTATCGCGCAAAAATCGGCAGAACAGACGGCGAACTGCTGGCGTTAATCGCTTTCAAAAATAAACTGTCGAATACATCGTTTTTTACTTTTGAACAAAATGGCAAAGACGTTAAATATTCTGTGCTGAATCCAAATCACAGAGAACTTTCGTCGCTTCAGACCTGCGGCTCTGAATATGGAAACGACGGCAAACTTGCAGACGTAAATATAACGCAAATACCCGATTTTAATTCAGAAATTGACGTCAAACAGATAACGTATCAAAACAGAGGTTATAATTTTGAATACAGCAGAAATCTTGTCGATTTTTACGCTACATATCCGTGTGTCGATTTTTCCGTTTATGCCGACGCGCCACTCGACGAACCTGTGCTTAAAAGTTTGCAAACTGAACTGAAACCGCAAATCGAAGGAAAATCGCAGGAAGAAGCGGTAAATTTTATTCTGCATTTTGTACAGAACGCTTTTGAGTACAAAAACGACGACGCTCAGTTCGGTTACGAAAAATGGAATTTTGCCGAAGAAACGCTGGTTTCATCATTTTCGGACTGCGACGACCGCGCCGTCTTTTTCACGCAGCTTGTAAAAAACCTGCTGGGTATGAAAGCCGTACTGGTTTACTATCCCAAACGGCATTTAGCGGCAGCCGTAAAATTCGACAGTCCAGACACGCAGGGCGATTATGTAACGCTTGACGGCGTAAAATACTTGATATGCGACCCTACTTACCGCAATGCAAATTTGGGTAAGGCGATGCCAAAACTGCGAAATATCGCATTTGAGATTATCAGGTTGAAATAATACCGTTTATTTTCCCGTTTCTTCTTCGTGAAATCTGGCGCTTAAACAGGCTGTCATCGAAGTGATTCTGTCGAAAGCGCCGGAAGTTTCGGGCGAAATCTGTTCGTGTTTTATTTTCAGCAGCAGTTTTGCATACAGAGCGTCGAAAGCAATCTCAATGTCGCCTGCCGCATTTTTTGCCGATTTTTCTCTGAAAAGTTCAATATCGCTCTGCGCCGCAACAAAAAGTGATTTATATTTGCTGTCTTTTTCAAGTAATGAACGGTGCAGTTTTTCCAGTTCGGCGATAACATGTAACGAATGATAATTATGCCCCGAAACTTCCTTTTTTTCCTCTTTCAGCAGATTGATTATACCCGTGTACCAGAAAAAAACTTCCTGTTTTTTTTCGTCCGAAACTTGCAGCGGCTCGACCAAAGTCCTGTAAATTTTGTCGCCGTCAAAATTTAATGCCCGCAGCAAATCTTCTATTTGCCACATGTACAGTATGTACTCGGCAATATTTTCTCTTCGTTTGACTTTGGCTATCAACATATTGGAAGTATTTTAAAACAAATAGCCGTTTAAACTGTTAAGCGCTTCGTTTTTGTGTGCGCTGTCGGTTAAAATGCTGATATTGTGCCGGCTGCCTCCGTATGAGACCATACGCACGGGGACGTCGTTCAACGCCTTGAATACTTTTGATATGGAGTCTTTTGAAGTCATCACATTATTTCCGACGATGCAAATTATGGTCATGTTTCTGTCAACTTCGACCGAGCCGTAGTTTTTCAGTTCCGCCACTATTCTGTCGAGATGCACGGTACTGTCAACGGTAAGAGACACAGCGATTTCCGATGTCGTTATCATGTCTATTGGCGTTTGATAGCTTTCAAATATTTCAAATACTTTTCTTAAAAATCCGTATGCCATAAACATTCTCCCCGATTTGATTTTTATTGCGGTAATATCGTCTTTTGCTGCTATTGCTTTTATTCCTTCGCCTTTGGTTTGCGACGAGATTATTGTTCCCTGAGCTTCGGGCGACATTGTATTTTTCAGCAGTACGGGAATGTTTGCTACCTGAGCGGGCAGGACGCTCGCCGGATGCAGGATTTTTGCCCCGAAATATGCCAGTTCGGCGGCTTCGTCAAACGAAAGTTCTCTGATTGCCTTTGTATTTGTAACATATCTGGGGTCGTTGTTGTGGAAACCGTCAATATCTGTCCATATCTGAATTTCTTCGGCATTGACAGCCTGACCGATAAGCGAGGCGGAATAATCGCTGCCGCCGCGTTTGAGGTTGTCGGTTTCGCCTGTAACGTTTCGACATATAAAACCCTGAGTGATAAAAAGTTTAGCGTCGGGATATTCGTTTAACTCCCTGTTTATCTGTTCTCTGATATAGTAAGTGTCCGGTTCTCCCGTCCGGTCAACACGCATGAAATTCAATGCCGAAACAAGTACGGAGGCTATGCCTTTTTCCTTGCAGTAGATATGGGTCAAAGTTGTTGAAAGTAATTCTCCCTGAGCCAGAATTGTTTTTTCGTCGGAAATCGAAAACACTTTGAGCGCAAAACCGCGCATAAGGTCGAATCGCTGTTTTATAAATTCAGCGGCTTCATTTTTCGATTCGTTACTGTCGAACAATTCTTCCGCTACTTTTTCATACTTGTTCTGCAATATGTCGATTTCGGCAACGGCTTCGGTCTGTTTTCTGTCGTAAAACAGACCGGCAATTTTCACCAGCGTATTGGTTGTTCCCGACATTGCCGACAGAACGACTATTTTTGGCGTTTCATTATTAATTAAATTAACAACCGATTTAATTCTTTCGGGAGATCCTACCGATGTCCCTCCAAATTTCATTACTATCATTTCTAATTTTTATTAAAAAAATTGCGCAAAATTACATGTTTTTTATTTTCAAACAAAAAAAAGAAATCGGGCGCACAGTACCAGCATGTTACACTCTGCACGGCAGTATAGACAATGGGGCATGCTCCGCTGTTAAGTAGTATGTTCAAAATGTAGCTTTCACACTGCCTCAGGCAACGCGCCTGCGATTACGAAAATCAAGCCATTCGGACTAAAAGGCAGGGGGTTATCTGCCAAAAATTCATGGTTATATTTATAAATATCTGTTCCCTCTACCGACCTGCCAAATGCCCGACAGTAAAAAAAAAGCGGAAATGTCTTGAATCTGCCGGTTTTGCATGTCAGAGTAAACAGAACGACGGCACAAAATATTTTTATACATTTTTATATTTCAATTTTTGTGTTAAAAAATACATTTTGTTGATTTTTTTGCATATTTTTTTTGCAATTACAAAATTAGCAGTATCTTTGTCTTTTAATTTTTTTATGTGTTATTCAATTATTGTATGCGAAACATGCTGAAAAAAAAGAGATTATATTATGAGGGGAATTTATTCACATTCTGTTTTGGTTTACAAACAGTATAGATATTTTTGATATTTAACACTTTTTAACTGTATAAAGTTGTGAGTTAATAACTGTTTGTCTTAGTAATGTAATTTAGAGTGTAAATTAATTTAAATATGATATTCATAAACATCAAACTGGCTGAAAACCTGAATTTTAACAGGCGCGGGTCAACAACATGCGTAAGAAACCGTAGATACGTCGCATGTAATTTTCAGTCAGTTACTGCAAGTTATACTTTTTCGCGCGTCAAAGATACGCGCGGTTGTCAGAATGTTGTATTTCAGTTGGTTGCTGCGGCAATAAAATTGCGTAAACTCTGTTAATTTGATATAAATAAACAATATATATTAGATATTTAAACGTCTTTAATTAATTTGGTAAATATGAGAACAAAGATATTTTACTGTTCTGTTTTCTTTGCTATTGCATTTTGTTGCTTTTCAGAATCCGTTAATGCACAGTTCTACGCAACTGTTGCCGATTCGCTGAGAGTGGATTCTATCAGAAAGGCATCTTCTAAACCTAAAATACAGCCGAGAACAATCGAGCCTACTGGTGTTAAGGCTCTCGGTTCAATTGCCATAAACCGCAACCCCTACTATCAGAACAAAACTCCAGATGAGTTGATTCAGGAAGTTTTTGCAAAAACAGGTTCGTGCGTTACGGTAACTAATACTCAATATAAAATATTCGGCTGGAACGGGACAAAGTGGACAAGCACAGATCCCAGATCCGGCAGAGGATTAGCCTATTTCAACAGAGAAGAAGCAACCTCTTTCCCTATTGAAGAAGGGCTGGTTATGAGTACGGGGAACGTACATGCAGCCGAAGGACCAAATCAATCCGACAATGCACTTAGCGACGGAAGCACCCACGTAGGCGACGCTGATTTGCTGGGACTGTTGCCTGCAGGTTTAAATTACGAGATAAAAAACGTTTGCGTACTGGAGTTCGATTTTGTGCCTACTGCAAATGAAATGCTGTTCAGATATGTTTTTGCGTCCGAAGAATACCCCGAATATGTTAATAGCCGGTATAACGACGTATTCGGTTTTTTTGTAAACGAAGTGTATAATGGCAGTGCAGGACCCAAAACAAACATAGCGCGATTACCTGACGGTCAGTCAAATTCAGGAAGATATGAAGTCTCAATAAACAATGTGAACAACGGAGGCTGGTTTACTAACCAATATCTCGCACAAGGAAACGCCACAAATGGAGTTGCAGGTCATCTGCCAATAAGTAATCAATCTTTTTTTGTACCAAATTTGCGTAACAGTCCCGTTACCGAGTTCGATGGATATACAACTTTGCTTACGGCGAGATACAGCGTAACTCCATGTAAAAAATATCATCTGAAACTGGCAGTGGGAAACGCTGGAGACCATGCATACGGTTCGGGAGTGTTTCTTGAAGCAAAAAGTTTCGACGCAGGGCAAGACCTTGCTTTTACTGGAAACGGTGTGGCTGGCGACGAATTTCTGATTAAAGGCTGCGAAAGTCAGAATTATTTCGATGTTACACGCACAATTCTAAGCGATGCTACTGCCACCATTGAAATAAATTTTGAAGGAAGTGCAATAAAAGAAACCGATTATCAAGTGTACAACGATGCCGGTGGTATTTATCCTGTCCTAATCAGCCCCAGCCAGACAACCGGCGTACACTTTAAAGACAATATTATTATGCAGGTGCATTTTGACCCGACAGAAACCACCAAAAGAATATGGTTGCGTCCAAGTTCCAATGCCACAGTGGGACGTTGTATCGATATATCCATGAACTGCCCCTGCGCGATAAGCAACAATGCGCAGATAGTAAAACATATCTGTATAACAAACAATATAGATGGAAATTTCGATGTTGGCATTACATCGTCCTGCAACGGCGCCAACGGAATATTGAACATTGACGCTTCGCCATCAGCAGGAACAACAGGTTCGGGCAGTTACAAATACCAAATAACAAAGTTGGGCAGCACAGAGACTACGATTACATGGCAAACATCTCCTATTTTTCCCAATTTGTCAAACGGAACTTATGTTGTAAAAGTACAGGACAGGGGAACATGCGCAAACAAAACGCTGTCAGACACCATAGAATTAACAGACCTTATTGCATACGCCGGACCCAACCAGACAAACTGCGGCGCCAGCAACAATCAGTTTTCCATGACGGGAAACCAGCCCGGCACAGGAGTAACCGGTACGTGGACTGTCGTTTCGGGCAACGTTACAATTGCAAACAAGAACCTGTACAACACTCTGGTAACTTTAAATTCGGGTACCACCGCCACACTGCAATGGAAACTCGACAACGGCACCTGCTCTTCGACCAGTACTATGACAATTACGCTGTCAGACGCACGTCCCGCTCCGCCGGTAGTTACATCGCCCGTAAACTTATGCGTTGGCTCAACGGCAACCCCGCTGTCGGCAACGGCGCTGTCGGGAAATACGCTGAAATGGTTCAACCCCGACGGTACAGAATGGACAGGCGACAGCGGCGGAGCTGCCTCGCCAACGCCAAATACAGCCGTTGCCGGAACTCAGATCTACACGGTTGTCCAGTATAAATTTTTAAGCTGCGAAAGCAACCCCGCATCCATTACTGTTAACGTAACCCCGCCGCCGACCGCTACAATATCGGGACCGGCAACATTCTGCGAAAGCAATCCGCAAATCAACCTTACGATAACCGTATCGGGAGGCACAGCGCCATGGTCGATAGACTATATCGAAAGAGACCTGTTAACACATACAGAGATCAACAGAAGCATAGCTAATTCTGCTGTTGCAACCATAATAGTTTCTGCAACCCCGCAGAATGTCAGCGAATACATTATAACAAAAATAACCGACGGCAAAGGCTGTATAAGTCATTACAGAGACTCCGTCACAGTACAGAAACAGCCCTGCGGTTTCGAATATAAGATGCTTGTGTGGCTGAAAGCCAATCAGGGATACGACGCACAACCATCTCTGAATAAAGTAACGTGGTATGATATGTCAGGGAACCCTAACATGGAGCAGGAGGCGCAGAAATCCGGTTCCACAATCAATATAGTAAAGCAAAATTCGGCAATAAACTTCAATCCCGCCATCAAATTTGATGGAACATCCGATCATTATTTAACCGGAAAAACAAGTAACACGTATGGATTCAGCTATAAAACCTCTGTCTTTACCGTTATGCAGAACACCGCAACATCAAGTACCGGCGTTCCTCAGGGAATAATTTCTACTGACAACGGAAGCACAAGAGGACAGGGGATTGTACTTGACACAATAAGCGGAGCTTCGCCATATTACAGACTTGAAGGCGACATCGCAGCCTATTCTCCGTCAAATTCCGGCTCGACAAACAACGCATATCCAATACTAATTACCGGACAATATAAGGATTCGCTGGAAACTTCGGGGTCAATATTCCGCGAAAACGGTGCGTTAAAAGCAACGCACGGCGCGACTTCCAACGGTACATTTCCTGATACTACGAAGAATTTCAGGGTAGGCGGACGGCTTAACGGAAACACTTTCGACGGAAAAATAGCCGAAATAATATACTTCTTTACAAATATGGATTCGATTGAAATCGAAAAAATAGAATCGTATCTGGCAATCAAATACGGTATAGGCAAGTCTAACGATTACCGTAATTCCGAAGGAAACCCAACATGGATTTTCTATGGCGATGGCACCACCACCAATGGCAACAGCGGTTATCAGGAGCGTATTACGGGAATAGGACACGACAACGGTTTTGCTCTGGATCAGCGCATTTCGCAAAATACTTCTCCGGGCGATATTGTTACCGTAGCCCACAACGCCACAGCTTTTGTAACCGACCAGAGTCAGGCTTCGGCAATAACAGCCGACAAATCTTATCTGATATGGGGGGCGCTCAATGGTTCGAAGACAATTTTCGGCAACTCTGCTACTTATGGCGGAAGAGTTCTAAGATTGCTTGAAAGAAACTGGAGGGTACGAAAAACCGGAACAGTGGGTAACGTCAGTATGCAATTCGATACGGCGGGATTGATGAACAATACCGACGGATGGAGTCTCAAACCTGCGCTGGCAGTTCTCACGTCTGGCACAAATTTCACTAACGGAACAATAACCACATATCATGCGGCTTCCGGCTATTCAAAACTTACTTTCCTCAATGTCGATTTGAAGGACATGTATCATTTCACGCTGGCGCTAACGAAGAGCGTAACTGCCGACGCAGGACCCGACCAGACGGCATGTTCAAACAATACGGATTATGAATTTACAATGGCGGCAACTCCCAACCCTCTCGGTACCTACGAAGCAGGCAGCTGGAGCATACTCAGCGAACCTGCCGCCGGCAGCGTTACAATAGTTTCGCCAAGTTCTCCAACAACAAAAGTAAAGCTGAGTATTCCGGGAACGGCAAAGCTGGTATGGAAAGTATGGAATACCGACAGTTTCGACGAAGACACATCGCATATAAACATAACGCGATACACGCTGCCATTGCCGCCAAACTCGCCGCAAACCATGCCTGCTGTGTGTCAGAATACTCCTAACAACGATTCGGTAGTAATAACAAACAGCAATCCAAACTATTCATATACGCTGTTCGACGCCGTTTCGGGAGGTTCGCAGGTAGGGACTACCGTTTATGGCAAAGCCAACAGCAACAGCAACAAAATAGTCATAAAACCGGGTAACAGCCTGAAACGCGACACATGCTATTTTGTAGAAATACGCGATACCATAACCGGATGCCCTGCGGAAGAAAGGTGGAAAGTCTGCGTTCCAGTTTATGCATCGGTAAGACATCAGGACATAAGATTGCAGGCATGTCCATTCCCCAAAACGCACAGCATTTCTCTGATCAACTATATAAATTTAACAGCCGAAGCGGAAAACGTTACATTCAGCTATCCGCCCAAACCGTCGCTGATAACGGGAAATACTATAAGCAATGCAGACGTGACGCCCGGCAGCACGTATGTATTGAACTATGAGGTGGTGGGCAAATGCGGAACACAAACCGCCAAAATGTATCTTAAAATATTGAACGGAACCCAGACTGTCGCCAACCCGATAGAAAAACGGATATGCCATCAGATTGACGCAGCCCGAAACATACAGTTACAGCAAATACTTGGACTTGACGTTTCTGGCGGATACTGGACATTTGACGCAACCCTGCTGCTGCCCAACACGACGCCCAATCCCGACTATATAACAACAAACTCCGGAGCATACATATTCAACGCGCAACAGGCGTGGAATGACAATAAAGGCTCACTGGTTGGCGTCAGCGACCGGCGTTTCATATTCACCTATACGCCGCACCTGTCTCAATGTTCCGGTCTCAATTCAGTTTATACGCTGATAGTAACGGTAACGCCAAACCTGTAAATCAATTGACAATTGATAATTGACAATTTGAAACGGAAAATATTTACAGGATTAACATGTTTTAGAAATATGTTAATCCTGTTTCTTTTTGTTGAAAAATTACAGAATTACAGAATTTACAGGATTAACATGTCTTAGAAATATGTAAATTGTGAAAATTCTGTAATTCTATAATTAGACTGATTAAAAGCAGGCGGGCTTTTATCGAAAAGCAGGCGAGCTTTTATTAAAAAGCAGGCGAGCTTTTACAAAAAAGCAGGCGAGCTTTTACAAAAAAGCAGGCGAGCTTTTCAAAAAAAAGCAGGCGAGCTTTTCAAAAAAAAGCAGGCGAGCTTTTCAAAAAAGCAGGCGAGCTTTTCAAAAAAAGCAGGCGAGCTTTTCAAAAAAGCAGGCGAGCTTTCAAAAAAAGCAGGCGAGCCTTTCAAAAAAAGCAGGCGAGCTTTTATCAAAAAGCAGGCGAGCTTCTAAAAAAAAGCAGGCGAGCTTTTCAAAAAAGCAGGCGAGCTTTTATCAATTGTCAATTAGTGCGAATCAGGAGTTAAAATGTCCCTGCGGGACAAAAACAAAAAAACCGCGTATGCAGGCAAAGCGGGACAAAAACAGTACAAAATTCTCATTAACAGCAATATAAACGAGGTTTTCTTTTATTTTTGACT
>JAIROW010000091.1 GCA_031257315.1 Prevotellaceae bacterium | reverse complement strand
TGCCCGGTGCAAAACAGGGCGCAAAACAGACATTCAAATTTTTTAATTTTATTAAATAATGAATTAAAAATGAAAATTTTTATGAAATCGGTTTATATAGAAAAATTTATACAATATTTAGATGTTTTATTTGAAGGGCAAAAATCCTGCAATAATTCCGTTGTCATTGCGCGGGCGCGATAAATCGCGCCCCTGCGACGGTACGGTGGGGTACGACGTTTCCGTCAATTGCAATACTCAAAATTATACGGCAATATAATCATGGATTGTTTGCACAGAGTTGAAAACACGCCTCTTTTTTCGTGCGTTTGCATTGATGAAGACACTGAAATTTTCAATACCGAATATTTTTTATAATTTTGATGCGTAAAAAAATATGTTATTCAGGATAAAATTCAGGTATTTGTACGAGGATAAATAATTGAAAATTAAAGAAATAAATTAGTATTGAAATATGAAAACAGATGTATTACTGGGGCTTCAATGGGGCGACGAAGGAAAGGGTAAAGTGGTTGATGTCATAACTCCGAAATACGATATTGTAGCCCGTTTTCAGGGTGGTCCTAATGCCGGACATTCTCTGCAATTCGACAATGTGGAGATTGTACTTCATACTGTGCCGTCAGGTATTTTTCACAAAGAAATTATAAATGTAATCGGTAACGGACTGGTTATTGACCCTGCAATTATGCGCACAGAACTTGAAGAAATTGCAAGTCGGGGAGTTAATGTTATTAACCAGTTGCTGATTTCAAAAAAAGCCCATTTGATTGTTCCCACTCACCGAATCGTTGACGCTGCAATGGAAGCATCGAAGGGAAAAGCCAAAATCGGTTCAACACTCAAAGGCATCGGTCCTGCCTACACCGACAAAACAGGCAGAAACGGTTTGCGCGTCGGCGAGATTCTTGCCCCCGATTTTAAAATCAAATACGAAACGCTAAAAAAGAAACATGTCGAACTTTTGAAACAATTCGATTTTGAATATACGATTGACGAAACCGATTTTTTTAAAGGCGTCGAAACGCTGAAACAATATACTTTTATCGACAGCGAATATGTAATTAACAACGCATTGAAAAACGGCAAAAAAGTTCTGGCGGAAGGCGCTCAGGGTACGCTTCTGGACATTGATTTTGGAACCTATCCCTACGTTACTTCGTCAAGCACAGTCTGTGCCGGCGTATGTATCGGACTTGGAGTGTCGCCACACTCGGTCGGCGAAGTTTACGGAATATTCAAAGCCTACTGCACGCGCGTGGGCAGCGGACCGTTTCCGACAGAACTGGAAAATGAAACCGGCGAAAAACTGCGCAAAATCGGACATGAATTTGGCGCAACAACAGGTCGCCCGCGTCGAACCGGCTGGCTTGACCTCGTCGCTCTGAAATATTCGATTATGATTAATGGCGTAACTCAGCTGATTATGACCAAAGCCGATGTGATGGATACTTTTGACACGGTCAAAGTTGCGATAGCCTATAAAACGGAAACAGGCGTAACAGACGAATTTCCGTCGGAACTGAACAGCACGACAGAACCTGTATATAAGGATTTTAAAGGCTGGAATACATCAGTATCGGGCATACGCGAATACGGCAAACTTCCGAAAGAACTTAAAGATTATATCGAATTTATTGAACATGAAACGGGAGTTCCGGTAAAAATCATATCAGTAGGACCAAATCGCAACGAAACTATAATAAGACAGTAACAGAACAATTTGGTATGCAGTATCATAAATTTCAGATTTTAGCGATAAACCCAGGCTCGACATCTACAAAAATAGGTCTTTTTGAAAACATCAAACCTGTTTTTATAAAAAAAATAAAGCACAGCGCCGACGAACTGCGCCGATTTGAACATATAAACGACCAGTACGAATATCGAAAAGACGCGATTATCAGAGAACTGGAGAATATTGATTTTCCTCTGTCGAACATCAACATAATTATGGCTCGCGGAGGTCTGGTAAAACCCATAGCCTCAGGAATTTATGAAGTAAACGAAGCCATGCTTCACGATTTGCGAAACGGGGTTATGGGAGAACATGCGAGCAATCTGGGAGGTCTGATTGCCGCTGACATTGCCAAACTATGCGTCGGTGCTAAAGCATATATTGCCGACCCTGTGGTTGTTGATGAATTACAGGAAGTTGCAAGAATTTCGGGACATCCGCTCTTCAAAAATTCGTCAATATTTCATGCCCTGAACCAGAAAGCCATAGCCCGCCGCCACGCAAATTCCATTAACAGAACATACGAAGATATTAATCTGATTATAGCGCATTTAGGCGGCGGAATATCTGTCGGAGCGCACTGTCGCGGCAAGGTGATTGACGTTAACAATGCGCTGGACGGCGACGGACCTTTCTCGCCCGAACGTTCGGGCAGTTTACCGGCAAAACAGTTGATGGAACTCTGTTTCAGAGGCGACTATCAAAAGGAAGATGTTGAAAAAATTATAGTCGGAGAAGGCGGATATACTGGATATTTCGGCACAAACGACGCTTACGAAATCGAAAAAAACGCCGACAGCGGCGACATGCAATGCCGACTGATTCAGGAAGCCATGGCATATCAGGTTGCAAAATCCATTGGTTCGATGGCTGCGGTGCTGAAAGGCGAAGTTGAAGCGATTTTGCTAACCGGCGGTATTGCAAACGATTTGCATATATGCAATTACGTCAGAAGTATGGTAAACTTTATCGCACCGGTGATAGCCTACCCAGGCGAAGACGAGCTTTCGGCGCTGGCACAGAATGGATTGATGCTGATGAAAGGAACTTTGCAGCCTCTTGCTTACGAATAGGTTAAATCGTTTTTTGAAATGCTGGTGTAAATCTTCAAATTGAACTGTTTTTTAATGTGTTACACTTATTACAGAACAGAATTATATGTTAATCCTGAAAATTTTGTAATTCTATGAATTGAACTGTTTTTTAATGTGTTACATTTATTACAGAACAGAATTTTATGTTAATCCTGAAAATTCTGTAATTATGTGAATTGAACTGTTTTTAAACGTGCTGCATTTATTACAGAACAGAATTATATATTAGAGTTTATGTAAATTTATTTGAGTATATACTGGCTGAAAGCCAGAATTTACATAACCGTATGTCGTTTGACATACGGACAAACATAATCCCAAAAAACTGGCTGAAAGCCAGAACTTGAATATTTTCTGCTCCACAG
>JAIROW010000074.1 GCA_031257315.1 Prevotellaceae bacterium | reverse complement strand
CGCCCGTAATTGTTGTCGTATCGAACATATCCGTTTTAAAGTCTTTTTTGCAATACCATTGGTTGTCGTCTTTGCTTGTTTTCGGTCGCGCGGAATGTAACATGATCGCCACGCCGCCGGCGATGATGATAACCGGCCAAAAGACGCCATCTAAATTCAAATTCCAAGCCGGCACGCGCGGTATCAAAAAGAGCACTGCGATAGTCAGCATGAAAACGCCCACTGTGCGATGACCGCTATCCCGGTCAATCAAAAAAGTTAATCCGATAGCTGCCAGCAGCATCGGCCACGAAATAACCAGATTATACACCCAATCTTCAAAAAAATCGTAACGATTGAGTAACAAAAATGCGCCCAACAAAATACAGAGAATGCCAATAACGAACTTCTTCATAAAAATTTATTTTAAAAATTTGACGGGACAAAGGTAAGCGACTCAAGCGAGGTGTGCGATAAAAATTCGTCGAAAAGGGACGTTTTTTCGACGAACGCCCCTTTTTTGACGACAAATCAATCTATTTTTTTTATTTATTACGGCACAATTGCCATTTCAATTCTACTCCAGGGGCCTTTTTCTCCTCGCGTATTTTGCCATGCAAGACAATAATACAGGCGGTTTCCGCGCTGGGCTTCCGGGAATGTAAGGAGGCAGGGCGTTTGCGTGTCGAGTACCGAGTTGTTCAGCTCGTCCATGTCTGTGGGAGGCGCGGCAAGTATGGCATAGCGCACTACGGCTCCGCTCACCTTATGAGGCTTGGCGCGTTTGCCCGAAGCGCTGTCCGTAAAGTGGAGTATTACCGAGTTGGGCGTGTTGAGGTCTGTCAACACAACAGGCCATGTAGAAGGTACGGGCGCGGGCGTATGGATGCTGTCCGGACGGTTAAGTTCCATGGCGGCAAGGTCGTCGTCCGTTACGTTGGGGTTGCGGAGTACTCCGCCCACCAGTTCGCGAAACAGCGGCATGTAGTCGTTTTTGGCGTTGTTTTTTTCGGCCGTGGCGAGGGGTGTGCGCGTTTCAATGGGCAGATAAGCCGCATACTTGGTTTCCCAGCGCGTTTGAGCGGGCTGGATTGTTTGTGTAAAGAAAATGTTATCCACTTTCAGTCGTTCGTTGTTCACCGCGATGTAAGCGGTAACAGCTTTGCTTTTTTCGAGAAAAGCGGCATCCGTTTCCGGAATGTTTTTAGTAGTTGCCATAGTTTTTGTAATTTAGTTATTAAACTATTGATTTCTATTGGTGTAGCCGGTGTACCGCACCGTGAAGCGCGAAATTTCCGGAGTATAGCACACATGCGGAGAGTTTCGGCATACATGCGGAGAGAGGTAGCATATATGCGGAGAAGCATAGCATAGATGCGGAGGAACGCAGCACGCTTGCGGAATGGCTTAGCAAGTTTGCGGAATGACTTAGCAAGTTTGCGGAATTGAGAAAGCGTGTGATGAACATTTGAACAGTAAATTTTATAATCCGGGGTAAAGATAAGTCTTTATTTTGGAAATGTCATATTTTAATGGTGACAATCGACAACATTCGCTACGAAAAGAAAGGTTCAGTAAAAAAACAAAAAATTTATCCGTCCGTACAGGATTGAAAACTTTATGTTATCTTTGCAACGGAAACAAAAATTATAACATCATGGCAACAATAACGTTACGGTACAATCCAAGGAATCGACAGTTAAATCAAATCCTGAATACGGCACTTATTGCAGGATTCGAGATTGTTGATATGAAAAAAAATACGAAAAACAAATCCTTTTTTGAACAGCCTGTGAAAAAGCAGTATGAATATTTTTTCGGTAAAAAGGAACATTATACCGATAATGAAATTTTTGCATATAATTCCATTCGTAATGTTACTCAAATATTAAAAGACGAGTTATGACGGTCAATCAAAGAGATATAATCAATGTTGATTTCTTGTTTCCTAAAAGAAAGGTTCAGTAAAAAAAGCGCCTTTTGAGAAAATCGTTGAAAAGGTCATTAAGTCAATATTTTAGTTATTTTGTATATCTCAAAAATTACTCCTATTTGCATCTCATAATGAAAATTTCAAGCGAATTGGTTGCAAATCATTTGTGCAATTCCTCGTATGTTTCGTTCGAAACGGCTCTTGACTGTTACGGTTTGATATCCGAAGGGGCAAGGGCAAACAGAAAAATGTAAAGTAAAATAATTTTGGACTATCAAATAATCATAAAAGGAGAAGATAAAACCAATGAAATTAAAGATTGGTCTTATGTTGGAAACGAAATTAAAATCACATTTCGCAATGATAAAACATATCATTACAAAAGAGGTGTGAAAATTATTCCGTCTGCCTTATTGACCGAAAGCGCAAAACAACGATTTGAGTACCTGAAACACATTGCAACAGCTGTAAGTTTGGAAAATGAACAGGTCGGAAATATTCTTGCAAATCAATATAATAAAATTGATTTTGTAAGTTCTGAAAGCGTATTATCTGACTTTTTGACAGAAAAATTATCTTGTTACAATAAACAATACTTATCAAGTACCGTTTATCCGTTTGGTTTTAACGAAAGCCAGAAAAATGCCGTAGAAAAGGCATTGACAAACAAATTGAGCATTATAGAAGGTCCGCCGGGAACAGGCAAAACGCAAACAATTCTAAATATTATTGCAACTGCCGTTATGCGGGGCGAAAGTGTAGCGGTTGTGTCAAGCAATAATTCGGCGACAAAAAATGTGCTTGAAAAATTGGAGAAATACAAGGTTAATTTTATCGCAGCCTATCTTGGAAGCAGAGAAAATAAACAAGCGTTTATTGATGAACAAAAAAATAAATCTTTTCCAAACTTTGCAGAATGGAATTTATCTGCCGAAAAACAGAACAAAGTTGATATAAAATTAAAATCACTTTTTGAGAAACTGAATGAAAAGTTGCAAAGAAAGAACGAATTATCACATTTAAAGCAGGAATTAGATGCTATTGAATTAGAATACAAGCATTTTGAAAATAACTTTCAAAATATAAACCCCAATTTACTTACACGCTTTTTCGAAAATAAAAATTCAGATACAATTTTAGAAATTTGGCTGTATTTGGAAAACTACAAATTCATTGATAAATATCACAAAACAAACAGGTTGCAGAAATGGATTAAGCGCCTGAAATTTTACGTTAAATATGGTATAATTGACAAATCTGTATTTTTTATTTCGGAAGAAACGGATATTTTACATTGTTGCAGGGAGTATTTTTATCATAAAAAAACAGCAGAAATTAAAAATGTGATAAATACTCTTGAAAAAGAATTAAGCGATTTTGATTTCGACCGAAAAATGAAAGAGTATTCCGAATTGTCGCTGCTGATTTTTCGGGATAAACTTGCGAGAAAATACGAGAAAAAAGAAAAAACAGTATTTGAAATTGATGAACTTTGGAAAAATTCCGAAAAATTTATCGAAGAATATCCTGTCGTTTTAAGTACAACCTATTCATTACGAAGCAGTTTGTCGCACAGAGTAATGTATGATTATGTGATTATTGATGAAGCCTCACAGGTTAATTTAGCAACAGGCGCATTGGCATTGTCCTGTGCAAAAAAAGCCGTTATCGTAGGCGATTTGAAGCAACTGCCCAATGTTGTAAATAACGAAGATGCGGAAAAAACCGATAAAATTTTTGTGGAATATCATTTTCCCGAACATTATCGTTACAAAAATCACAGTATTTTGCTGTCCTTAACAGAGATATTCCCCGATGCGCCAAAAACGTTGTTGCGCGAACATTATCGTTGCCACCCAAAAATAATTGATTTTTGCAATCAAAAATTTTACAACAATCAATTGGTTATTTTAAGCGAAATAAACTCGGAACGCAAACCCTTGATTGTTTATAAAACGGTAGAAGGCAAGCACGAAAGAAACCGTATCAATCAACGGCAAATTGATGTGATAAAAAACGAAATCATTCCGCAGCAAAATTTAGATAAAGTTGTGTCGCTTGGCATTGTTACCCCCTACCGCAATCAGACAAATGCTTTACAGCAGGCGTTTGCAGGCACAAATATCCAAGCCGACACAGTGGATAAATTTCAAGGCAGAGAAAATGATGTGATTATTCTTTCGACTGTTGACAACGAAATTTCAGAATTTGCCGACAATGCCAATCGCCTGAATGTGGCAGTTTCAAGGGCTAAAGACCAACTTATTGTAGTGGTCAATGGCAATGATATGACACAGGACACTAATATTGGCGACCTTGTTAAATATGTGGAATACAATAATTTGGATATTGTTCAAAGCGAAATTTATTCTGTTTTTGATTTGCTGTTCAAATGTCATAATGAAAAACGCCGTCAATATCTTGAAAATAAAAAAATTGTTTCCGAATATGACAGTGAAAACCT
>JAIROW010000274.1 GCA_031257315.1 Prevotellaceae bacterium | reverse complement strand
CGAGAGTCCCGTCAGAGCGCGGAATTTCTTTTCGTTGTCTTTGTATTCAATATATTTCATGAGTACAAAGGTACGCACGCGCACGGAATATGCAAAATTTAATTTATATAAACTCTATTGGAAAAGTTCTGGATTGTCATTTCCTGCGCGCAAACCGACATTATCATCGCAACAGAAGCCCTGACCATTCACGTAGTCGTCATCGCTGCCTGCGTATGCAATGCGGCGCGAGCCAATATAAATATGTTTTGTATAGTTACTACCCTTACTCACAACAAGATATGGATTGATGTATACAAGGTATTTTTTATTTCTCATTTTTAACTAATGCGTTGCTTCTTCCATCAATTTTAATGATGAAAATTTATAAAAAAACAATATTAATCTTTAAACAAGATCTGTGCTTGTTTTTTTGCATGTCTTGATAAATATTTAAGCTCCTGCTTTGGCTATACAATAAAATTTTATATCTCAATATCCTTTTCATTTACAGTTTAATAACGGACAAAACTCCGTTTTGTTGTGAAGCTGGAACTTCACTTTTAACCGGACGAAGCGAAAGACGCTTAGCCCAGCGACTTAGCTATATTTTAATAACACTACGGCGAGCGTAGGCAGAGCCTACGCCCAGCATAGGGCGGACTTTTCGGGCGACTGCGGGACGGTTTGCGTGTGCTGACTTACCAACTGCGAACTATGTGAACAACCCCGACAGGCGGGTGGTGCTGACCGTTTGACTGCGCAAATACAACCACTCAACAACAACAAAAACGGATTTTCAGCGCAACAATTTACGGCACAAAGCACGGTCAACGACATTTACCACAAAAGAAGAAAAAGAAAAGGCGCAAATTCGAGGGAACTTGCGCCAATTAAAGCAAACTTACTTGCTTAACTTATTTTCCTCATTATCCAATATACTGCCAAAATTAAGCCATAAATAGCATAAGCTATGAAAATTTTAGCATATAAAATCAGCTCCAAGAAAAAATCTTTATTGCAAACAGGAATAGAACTGTCAGTAGTATTTGGAAGACAATCGTCAAAGTAATATTTAATATTAACCATCTGACTAATAACAAACATAACTCCATAAATTATTACTATCAATGAAAATAGTATAAATATGTACAGGAATATCTTATTTAATATTTTACTTTTCATAAATTACCAAGAACCTCCCGCTCCATTCGGTAGATTTAATTCCTTTTTAACTTCTTCGTAGGGAACTTTTGTTACACCGCTATTTTCTTTACCTGCTTGTACATTGAGTACATCTTTCAAAGCCATAGGACCTTTAAGATTATCAAGTTTCAAATCCTGTTTTACACCACTTTGTACTCCATCTACGGAAGTAGTAACGCAATTATTTGTAAACAAATTATATATATCAACTACTCTTGCATTTTCGTTATCCTTATATTTTCCGGTGGTAGGTATTTTGTCCGAACCATTAAACATATCATCAAAATGTTTAGCAACAAGTTCGTCCGAACCATTTACAAATCCAAAAGCAACAGCTTCATTGCTTAACATTTGGTCTTTAATAAATTGTTTTGCTTCGTTTCCTGTTAATCTGATTAAAACTCCTTCACCTATTGGAGTTGTACTTCGGGCAGAACTTTTATCTTTCCCTAATTCGCCATACCTGCCGTATGTATAAACAACTGTGTTATCCCCGTTATTCACGGTTACAAAAGCGTGTCCAAATCCTTGTATTTCAACATAAATTCGCGGCTCTTTCCCATCGGGGTCAACATATTTAATAGGACTGTTTGAGCAATACGCATAGTAACACACACTACGCGCCCTTTCGTTATGATAAACCAAGGTCAGATTTACCACAAAAAAAATGTATGTGCTATGTTTGTATTCAGTTTGCATTTTTTACAGATTGACGGTTGCAAAATTACAAAAAAAATTTCACATACAAGCATAACAAAAAATGAGATTTTTTTATCTCGTTTTTCTTTTTTTCAGCAATAAAAATTAGATTAAATGTGTGTAAATTTGTGTTGTATCAAGGCAACTATGCCCTAAAAACAGGGCGATATTTTCGATACTCATTCCGTTTTGTAAAAGGTGTGTTGCTATTGAGTGCCTTAAAACGTGCGTAGAGAGGCGTTTTTTGAGTATATTTTCGTCTGTGCAGAAGTTTTGCAGGTATTTGAGTTTGTTGCCAAAAGTTGCTTTGTTATAGTCAAAAAGGCGGTCGTGTTTTTTCTGTCGGTTGCGGTAATTGTAAATGTAGTCCTGCAATTCTTTATAAACGCCCTCATTCATTTGCACAATGCGGTCTTTGTAGTTTTTTGCCCTGTTCTACAAAAACGGTTTTTCTGTCAAAATCAATGTCTTTTAACCGTAATTTATGCCCTTCGGAACGGCGCAAACCACAGCCGTAAAACAGCGCAAAAATAACCCTTAATTCCGCCTGTTTTTCCTGCCGTTCTACAAAAGGCAAGTTTTGGTAAGTTTCGGGTATGCAGGTGTAAAGCGTTTTAATTTCCTGCTGTGTAAGCGTTTCGATTTTGAGTATTCGCGCCTCTTGGTCTATTTCCATTTGTTTATTTGTGGGTATTGGCGCATTTTCCACGCCGTAACTGTGCAAAAATTCTAATAATTTGTCTATTGCAATAAAATTTTTGTTCAGGTGGTTTGCGCTTAACATTCGCCCTTTGTACTTCCAATTCGGGCGAGTTTCCAAAAAAGCGTAATATGTTTCTATATGCTTGTTTGTAAGTTGCTTAATGTTTTGTATTTGTCTGTTTTACAACCATTCAAAAAAATAATAAACGGCATAATTGCAGGAACGCAACACGTCTTTTGAGTAGCCCAAAGTATCAAGCCAAACGGCGTATTCTGTTGCTATTGCTTTGTAACTCGTATTCATAAGCATTTCAATTTGCGGTGTCCGTTCCTTTTTCGGTTTTAGTATTCGGTAATTTGCAGGCGCAGGTGCGGTTTTAATGCCGTAATAGTGCAAAAATTCTAAAAATTTATCTATTGCGATAAAAGTTTTATTCAGGTGCGCAACGCCCAAGCCCTGCTCTTTGTATATCCTGTTCGGACGGTTTTTAAAAAAGGCGTGATAATCTGCTATATGCTTGTCTGTAAGGAAGTTTAAATCTTTTATTTGCTTGCTTTCCAGCCACTTAAAAAAGGGTTTTACGCTTAACCTGCAATAACGCATTAAAACGGTAGAGTAACCGCCTGTATCAAGCCACTGCAAAAAATATGCGGTTATTTTTTCTTTGTCCTGTTTCATACATTAAAAGGGGTTTAACTTGTTAATATCTTCAATCAAATTTTCTAAATCGTTGGCAACATATTTTTCGGTGGTGCATATACGGCTGTGTCCTGCGAGGTATTGCGCCTTTCGCAAGCCCTGCGTTTTCACCCAAAAAGTAATTACCGAAGTTCTGATTTGCCAAAAGTTAATAAACTGTTTATCAATGCTTTTTATCTGTTCGGCAAGCGGTTTAAAAACGCCTCTTTGCATATCTTTTTCCGTTGTTTTGTTGCAGATTGCAGGCAGGGGCAAAAACAGTTTTTCGCTTTCTTTTGTCTGATACTCTGCAAGTTGGGGGCGCGTATTCTGCAAATAATTTATAAACAGCCCGATTTGCGTTGCTTTGAGCGGTAATGTTCTGTCTTTTCCACGCAAACCGCCTCTTATTTTTATGCTTGCTTTGGTTAAATCAATATCGCTCATTTCTATTCTCTCAATTTCGGTTGTGATTAAACCCTGATTAAATAAAATGCTTACAATCAATGCGTTTCTTTCTCTGTAAAGGCGGGAGTAATGGCGTTGTGCCTCGTGCCTGTGTCGGCTGTCGTCATAACTGCGCACAAAAAGTTGATAGTAATTATCAAAGAGTGTATCAAGTTCTTCGGGCGTGTAGATTTTATGCAGTTGTTTTTTTCGCGTACCTCTGATTTTTATAAAAAGGCAGGGGTTTTGCGTAATCTGTTCGCTTTTGTAAAGGTATGTAAAATAGTGATTTAACGCTATTAAATGGTGCTGTCGGGTTACGTTCTGCAACCCTTTTCTGTTTTTCAGATATTCCAAATGTTTTAAAATATCGGGCTTTGTAACCTGTATATTTTCCTTTTTGATATGGTTAAAAAACGTTTGCAGGTCTAACAGGTATTGCTTTTGCGTTAATTTTGCAAGTCCTTTGCTCTCTAAATACTTTCTAAATGCTTTTGTGTTCATACGTTTTCGGTTTTTGGGGTTGTCCTGCTTCTTTTCTGTTTATTTTCAGCACTTTGCAAGTTAGACAGCGGCGTTTGTCCGTCTGTCTTACTGACCTGCTTTTCGTATTCGGCTTTAATCTGCTGTAAAGTGCTTTTTAACGCCGTTTCAATGCCTGTGTTAAAGCCGTTTTCGGTATCAAAATCGGTAATTTTATAGCGGTAGCCCTCGCGGTATTTATTTCCACCTGCAATTTGTATATAATTGAACAAACAAAGTTCCTGTAAGTAACGGTTTAGTGTTCGCGGGTGCAGGCGTTTTGCCTTTCGCACGTCAAGCGCGGTAAATTGCTGTGTTTCTGCTTTTTTCAAAAATTCTTTCAGCCAAACGTAAAAACCGCGTGCATTTGTGCTTAATTCGTCTGCTCGTCTAAAAAGTGAGTTTTTGAGTAGATTAAAAGCAAGTTCTATATCTGCGGGTGCGGTTTTTATAAAAATCTCGCCTGTTGTCGTGTCGGTTGCCGTTTCTCTTTGGAACTGATTAAAAAAGGTTATTGTTTCGATAAAATTTAATAGCAACAAAAGGGTTTTTCGCGGGTGGGGCAGGTCGTCAGGCAAATTGATTAAAGTGGCGTAGGGGTTTATGATATTTACGCCTTTTAGTGAGGCAATTACGCACTGCAAACGGCGTGTAATTTGGGCAATTTCCGCCTGATTGATTAAACCCGCTTTGCACTTTTTTTGATATTCCATTACATTTATATCTTGTAAATGGCTGTGATTTAAGTACAAACACAAAAACGGCAAACTTAAACTTTCATAGTTTTTTTCAGAGTACGCACAGGCAATAAGGCATAATTTGGCTGTTACCTCAAAGGTCGTACTGTGCAACATTCCGTCTTTGTCCTTTGTGGCGCGGGTTTTAATAAGTTTGCCCTGCGTTTGCAGCGTTGCAAGCGGGTTCAGCATTGCGTTTGTCCATTCCAAATCTTCAATAAACAACGCTTTGCCGTCTATTTGTCGGCTGTCGAAGTAAAAAAGCGCATTTTCGCTAATTTGCGTGTGGAATGAAAAGGTATTTTTCGGCATACAGGCGGACAACTTTTGCAATAAATAACTTTTACCGATACCGCTTTTTGCCAAACAAAGCACTGAAAAAGGGTTGTCGCTTGCGTGGCTTGCCATTGCCAAAAACAAAATCAAAGCGTTTTCATTTTCGCCCAAAATGCCTATTTTTTGCAGGTCGTTTTGCAGGTTGGCAATCAAATTTTTGCTTTTCAGGTATTTTACCGCCTCGCTTTCTTCTTCTGCGCTCATTTCAAACTCTTTTTCTGCTTTTGGGTAACGCAAGCGTTCCAATTTGTAACTTTCGAGTTGCCTGATAAACTCGTGTGTTGTTTTCGACACTTCCAAAAGTGTAACGCCGTACTTGTCGCAAAGCGTGCGTATAAGTTTGTCCGTTTGGCTGTCAATATACAGGTCAAGCGTGGTGCGCATTGGCGGGTAATTTTTGTAAGTTACCCGCAGGGTGCAAATCATTTTTTCAATTTGCTGCAAATCTACACCACCCAGAACGTCAATCGTAAAAAGCGTATAGGAATACGTTAAAAAATGCGGGTTGTGTATCTCTAAATTTTGCATAATTATACGATTAAAATTTGACACAAAAATATAGGAAAAACAGGGGAAAAACCAAACAAAGTTATTAACAGGAGAAAGGGTGGGGAAAAAAGAGAAAAAAGGGTAGGAAAAGAGGGCGCAAAGCGCAGAAAATCAATAAATTAAAAGGGAAATACAAATTGTTGATAACTTTTTTCAAAACAGGCAAAAATGGGCGGTTTTCGGACTGAAAAAGCGAGTTATTAACAAAAAAAACGGATTGCAAAACCGCTAAGATAGAACAAAAACCAACTTAAAAAAGTCATTTTTTTGGCGGCAAAGCCGCAAAAAATAAAAATTCCCCCACCACATTTTTTTTAAAACTCGCCGCAGGCGGCAATTTTTTTTATAAAAAACAAAGCCCGCAACGGTGAGGGCTGCGGGCTGTTATTTTTACAGGTTTAACCTGCTTGCATATATGCGACACGGCAGAGCCGATGTCGCAACTGCCTTTTTCTATTTTTCTACAACTTTGTCTGAACAGAAAACTGCGGTAACGGGCTATTTTTATAATAAAAAATCAATATTTTTCTCATTTATAATTGTTGAAACATATTGCTGAATAATTGATTGTGCATAATTTATCATTTTTTCTGCGCTTTCCATTTTTATATTCAATACTAATAAAGCGTCATCATCATACTGCACGGCAACATTTTTTATTTGAAAAAATAATTTATATATATTATAAGTATCAATATCATATTGTTGTAAATACTCATTGATAACATTTATTGTATTTATTGTTCCAATACTATTGCTATAATTATCATTATTAATATATACATCATTGTTTTCATTGTCGTCTTTATCAAAAATACCAATATCAATTTTTTCTAAATTCAGTATTTTTATATCTTTAAAGAATGAAAACAAAAAATTATCTGGGCAAGGAAATAATGTTACTTGCAGTATGTTTTCTTTTTCAATAAAATCTATTTTTATTTCCATATTCAAAAAATTAAATATTACTAATTATTTAAGCGTCAGGCGCACATAGACGATACCCTTCCTTTTCTTTTTTCATTACACCTTTCATATATTCACCTGTTCCTCTGTAACGTTTTGAATCGTGGTCGTAATAATAATTTTCGTAAAAATTTACATTAATTGTATTTTCGTCTTTGCTTTTACCTGTAATCTCGTAATATAGATTTTGCGTTACATTGTTAGGGTTGGGAACGCCGTAACAAGTATTCAGTTTTCCATAGTTGCTGGGCTATAATTGAGGTCTGTAGTTATAGAGCGATATTGTAATTGTATTTCGCCAACTCTTGTACTAATTCCTATGTCCTTTTGTCCTGTTTGGCTATCATAAGTCCAATTATCAGGATTTTGAACAGCAGCATAATAATTATTTCTCGTAGCTCTATTTAAACTGTTTATATTAACATCAAAAAAGCCGTTCCCGCTGTATTGTATTCTTGATCTTGCAGGTTTTGGTTTATTACCATCAGGGTCAATAAATTTCACAGGATTTAGAGCAGCATACGCATAAGTACTCACATTGGGATATTTTTCCTGCATCGGATC
>JAIROW010000238.1 GCA_031257315.1 Prevotellaceae bacterium | reverse complement strand
CCAACTGCAACGGAGAGGCAAAAAGCCGACGGTTTCGGACGCTTTGGCGTGCGCAGAGGTTACATCCGTATAGGCTTCGAAAATAAATTCATGCAAGCCGTGTTTTTGCCCAATATTACCAGTTCGGGCATTAAGTTTCAATGGGCATACGCACAGGTAAAAGACCCGTGGAAAGGCGTAATTGCACTGAAAGCAGGCGTATTTGACCGACCGTTTGGATATGAAAACGCCTATTCGTCGGCAGCACGCGAATCGCCCGAAAGAGCGCGTTTCATACAAAAACTCTTCCCAGGCGTGGCAGACGTTGGCGCAACGCTGATTCTGCAACTGCCAAAAACATCGCCTCTGAACATTTTTAAATTAGAAGCAGGAGTATTGAGCGGAAATGCCATAAATCCCGACTTCGACAGCCGCATGGACTTTATCGGAAGGCTGTCGGTAAACAAAACTTTCGGAAATTTCCAGATTGGCGCCGGAGTGTCGGCGTATATGGGCGGCGTTTTACAGCGCGACAGCAGCGTATTTGAAGTGAAAAACGGCGATTTTGCTCTTCTCAGCAAGAGCGCCGACAACATTGGCAAATATGCAGAGCGCAATTACTTTGGCGCAGATATTCAGGCAACGCTGCAATGGGAGGCTGGCAAAACCCATATTCGCGGCGAATTTGTTACCGGCAGGCAGGCAAACAACCAAAATGGAAATTATACATATAATTACTCAACGGCTGCAGCTGCTTTGGAGGCAGCAGGACCCGTATATATGCGCAATCTGAGCGGAGGTTACGCTCTTTTGTCGCAGACCTTTGGCAAATTGCCGCTCACCTTTATCGTAAAATACGACATATACGACCCAAACTCCGACCTGTCCGGCAATCAGGTTAAAAAAGCGGGGGACATTTCCATACAGACAGTCGGCGCCGGATTGTTTTGGGACATTGTTCCGCAACTGCGCCTGCTGGGATACGGTGAATTTGTGAAAACAGAAATTTCAGAAAACCTTGCAGGCTACGAAAAATCCCGTCGCAGCAATGCTTTTACATTGCGACTGCAATACAAGTTCTGATTCTTCGTATAATTCAGGCATGAAAATAAAAAAACTGCGGCAGTGATATGATTTTCGTATCACTGTTACAGTTTTTTATGGAGCTTTGTATAGCTGAATACCGTACTGTCAATTTCCTGCTGTCAACTGCGTTTGCAACAGTCTGAAATAATTTCTACTTTTGCGCAGTTTTTTATATGAAAATGGAATTACTGATTATTCTGGGACTTATATTACTTAACGGGATTTTTGCAATGTATGAAATCGCTCTCATTTCGGTTCGGAAATCGGGACTGGAGTCGGAAGCAAAAAAGGGAAACAGGTCGGCAAAAAAGGCGCTGAAACTGTCGAACGACCCGAACAAATTTCTGTCAACCATACAGATAGGCATAACGTTGACAGGCATTATGACCGGACTGTTTTCGGGCAGACACATTGCTTCCGACCTCGCAGCTGTCGTTGAAAAAATTGCAGTCCTTGCTCCATACGCCAGAGGAATTGCCGAAACTGCCGTTATAATTGCGGCAACATATCTGACGCTCGTATTGGGAGAGCTTGTGCCGAAACGTCTGGGACTGAGCCGGTCGAACCGTATTACAAAACTGATGATTACTCCGATGCTGCTGTTTTCGATAGCCGCTTCGCCGCTTGTCAAACTGTTGTCGAAAAGCACTTCGCTGCTCGTTAAACTGCTGCGGATAAAAGAAAATGACGAAAAAATTACCGAAGAAGAAATAAAGGCAATAGTCAAGGAAGGTTTTGACGACGGAGAAGTGCAGGAGGTCGAACACGACATTGTCGAGCGGGTATTTAATCTTGGCGACCGAGACGTTGATTCTATTATGACGCACCGTTCCGATATTGTATCGCTTGACATAAAGGACTCAAAACCGGCAATAAAAGAAAAAGTATGCGCCGAAATGCACAACGTATATCCGGTGGTATCAAACAGTTGCGACAATATTCTGGGCGTAGTTTCACTGAAAGACCTGTTTGCACATTTCGACGCTGTGGATTTTTCGCTCGAAAAGCTGATTGTGCCGGCGCAGTTTTTCCCCGAAAACCAGAGCGTTTACAATGTTCTCGAACGTTTTAAGCAAACGGGACAGAAGTACGGTTTTATTATCGACGAATTTGGCGACATACAGGGAATTGTTACTGTGGGCGACATTTTGCAGGCGCTTGTCGGACGGCGGCAAACCGACGACGAAGCCGCTTACATTGTCGATCGCGAAGACGGCAGTCTGCTGGTTGACGGTAAATGTTCGTTCTACGACTTTCTCGAATATCTTGACCTGCGCGATTTATATACCGAAAACGACTACAATACATTGAGCGGATTTGTTCTCTCGGAACTCGAACACATTCCCAAAACCGGCGAAAAATTTATATGGAAGAATCTCGTGTTTGAAATTATGGATATGGACGGCGTAAGAATTGATAAGATTCTTGTATCGGAATTGAAGGACTGAATTTTATTCGAGGACGAAAAAGAAAAAAATATTACCTTTGCATCATGAAATACGAAAACTGGCAAAAAAGACCGGAACGGTTTACGGCAATGACAGGCTGCAGTGTTGAAGTATTCAATAAACTGCTGCCATACTTTGCAGTTCCTTCCTTTTTTCAGGTCTAACTTGCGTGGAAATAAAAAAGATATTAACTTTGCAAACTGAAACAGAAAAGATGAAACTCATTTTAATACAAAAAATATGATTAGGAAATTTTTAACACTTATGTTTACGGCAGTTACCGTTTCCGTTCATGCGGAAGATTACCGTTTTACGGTTGATCCTGAATGTGACAGCATTGTAGTTTATGACAAGAACGACAATGCTGTATTGAAATATTCAAAACAGACGATTTTGTTGCAGGGAAATCCAGTAACACAGACAAAAGTTGGAAAAACGATTGTGTTTTCGGATGCCTCCGGAGAAATTGGAACTGTACTGTCGAAAAACTACAAAAAAATACAGATGCTGGACGGCAACGTGTACAAGCGCAAGCTATATTGGAAAAAGCTAAAACTGTCATACACAAAAGACGGAGAGATTTGTGCAACAGCCCGTTATTCTTTTGATAAAGGCTTCTGGCGTATAAGCAGGCATCAAAAGGCAATTGTTGAAATGAACACATCAGATGCAAAATTTGTTCCAATTCTGTTTTTTTCAATCCTTGCACACATGCAAGGGACGATAGCGACAGAAGAGCAAATGCTTTGGCTTAACACTTTTACATTCTTGTATTAATTAAAATTAGAAACATAAATTAATCTATTATGCTAATGAAATTGCATTTATTAATCGTACTTTTGGCGTGTTCCACAATAATGTCATACGCGCAGGTTGAGCCGTCAAAATATTATGTGGAACTTGGCAGCGGAATCGGAACAGCGTCTTTGAACGACGCGAAAACGAGCCTGTC
>JAIROW010000170.1 GCA_031257315.1 Prevotellaceae bacterium | reverse complement strand
ATGCCCGTCAGTCCACGACGCGATGCCACTGTTTGCGACTGCAAAGATACAAATTTTTGAAAGCAATTCACAACACGATTTCTATAATTCATGCGAATCTGGGATTGAAAAAGCCCCTTTTTCTATGTTATTTTTTACTTAAAATTTCTTAAAAAAATTCATGTATCGTTGATTTTTAGTAATTTATCAGTCTGAAATTACAATAAAAATTACTCAATATATCAAACGAAATGCAAATTAAATTAATTCAAACCTACTGCTGAGTTTGCGATATGTTCGATAAAAATCAACAATGGAAATTTATCCGTCTCTCTAATAACAATAAAACCTCTCAGTTTATAGACCAAGAGGCTGTTAGTATATTCCGTTGTCGGACGTTATCAAAAATACTCTCAAATCAAAGATATTTACAACTTTGCCAAACATTATTTGGGCAATTTTTTTCCAAATTTAATTTCTTACGCTCAATTTGATTGCCGACTAAATCTATTATATCCAATATTTTACGATATTGTACTTGATATTATTTCAAACCAATAATTAGTAAATATTACGTTATAAAGATAAAAATTATTTTTGTTCCGTGCAATTTTTTTTTTGAAAAAACATGATTTTTTTTTAATTGTAAATTATTAAATATGAGCAAATTAATTTTTGTAGAATTATTTTTTTCGTTGTTTTATTAAACATATTCAAAATTAGCAAATTAAGTTAGAAATGTTAATAACCTTAAATCCGCAAAAAAAGTCAAGAATAACTGCAAAATTTTGTACCTAAAAATTTTGCAATTTCGACATTTTTACCTATCTTTACAGCATGAAACAATTTTGCAAAAATACAAAATTGACGACGACAAAGAAACAACTCCAAAAACCGTTCCCACAGTCGAATATCAATTGTTTTTTGCAAATCTTCAGCATGCGCCGCCAAGAACAGCGCTCCCATCGAAATCAGCAGCGAGAGTACAAGTTTAAAACTGTATTCTCGCTGTTTAAATGACTTGAACGCCGAAAAACAGCTTGAGTAGCTTAAAAGAATTGATAGTTTTCAAAATTCCTGCATCTTCTGCCTGTTTGATTTGCAGTTCTGAAAAATTTGTAGTCGTTTTGTTCGGTAGCATATTTTATCTGAATGATAATTGATTTTTTTTTGTAAAGTTACTGAATTTAAATTACTTATGCAAATAAATATGCTACTTTTTTATGTTTTTTTCAATGATTGAAGGGTCGAAACATTAGTCACTTATTTTTACTAAAATGCAAATCAAGATTATTTCTGCTTTATATCTATGTTCCCCGATACTGTTTTTAAGGCTATGTTTTTATTGGGTTTGCCTTCGCCTGTAACAAATTGCTGCGATTTACTGTCTGACAGTTTTTCAGAAAAGGGTGTAGATAATTTGCCGCTCACTGTTTTGATTGAAAAACTGGCGGCAATATCTTTCGGCAAATCAAGCGAAATGTTGCCGCTCGTTGTTGTAAGTAAAACATTTTCGGCATTTTCGGCAAGCGTACAAGCAATATTGCCATTTGTTGTGCGAATGTTGACGACATTCTTGTATGTCGCCGGAATATAGATTTCTATGCGCGAATAAACAATGCTGAACAGTCGCCACGAAAGCCATGAACCGCGTTTGATACTCAATTTATTGTCCGCATTGATGATTTTTGCAAAGAACTTTTTGTCGTCTTTGTTTCGGTATTCTTTCACAACTATTTTGTCGGTTGTTCCTTGCAGTACGGAAATGTTTTCCTGATTAAACGAAACATCTATTTCCGTTATGCTCTCCAAGCTGATTTCCTGCACATTAACGGGAACAGTTTCCCAACTTTTTTGACAATATGCCGTTACTGCAAAACAGATACAGACAGCGCAGACTGAGGTTTTTCTCATAAAAGCAGTCATTTCGATTTTTTTAACTCTTAACATAAAATTCCTTTTTTTGCCTTTTCGGGCGGTTTATAATTTCTTTTAATTGAGCAAAGATACGCTTTTATTTTTAATTTCCGTTTATTTGTATGATGTCCTGAATCTTGATTTTTACAGAGTAATCCTTTTTATTCTTAATTGACAGAATTTTCAGAATTAACATATTCTAATTATGCAAATCAAGGGTTGCAAACGTTATTTTAGCCAGAATGGGCTTAATTTTCATAACCGCATACAAGCAAAGGTTGCAACCCATTGTTTAGCCGCAGGCAACGCTATCGCTCGCCTGCGGTTATGAAAATTTTGTCCTTTCGGGACATTTTTACTCCTGATTCGCATTAATTCTTAATTCTTTTCTTTCTTGCTGCATAATACAGATAGCAGACCAGTACGACAAAGGCAATCATGATGGCAGTCATTTCCGTTTTGTACTGCATCGGTTCGACCCATATTTCTTTGAACATGTTTATGCGTCCGAAAACCTCGACAGGAATCCATAATACAATCACCGTTGCAATGGAGTAGCGGATATTGGCGCCCCATTCGCCGATTTTCAACTGATGGCGAAACATCAGCGCCGCGCCTGCCAGACAGCCAACAGCCAGCAGCAGCGTAACGGGATGCCGGTCGCCCAGAAAAACGCCGTCGTAACAGAACATCAGCAGAATGTAACTTGTCCAGAGCAGCATGTTCAGTTCCATAAACGTAACAAGGCTGACGTGCCGCGTTATGGGACGTCCTGCAATTTCTGTCCTTTTTCTGCGAAAAATCATTTTCTGACACCAGTTGAAAAAATTGCAGCCCGACCGGATACGGAACATGTAGAGCAGCATAATCATCGCCCAGAAGCCGAACGACGTCGGCATGATAAGGTATTCGGGTTTGCTGACAATTTCGCCGTTCACGATTTCGGGCTGCGTCCCGTGCCGGTTGGCGTAGTACATAAACAGAAACTCGACCCAGCCTGTCCAGAAAAGCAGCCCGCCGACCAGTCCATAAAGGGTTTGCCGTGCATCGCCCCTTACAAATACGCCTGCAACAACCATTGCCACGCCTGCCGCACCCATTACAAACGCAGTGCGGTGCAGGGCTGTCGTGTCGAGATAATGTTCCATGAGAATCATCAGAGCATGTCCGAGCGGCATGGCAAACAATACTAATAAAAAGGAAGCGACCGACTTCCTCACATGTTTTTCAGTCTTTATAATTTTATTCATCTCTTTTAATTTTTAATTTACATAATTCCATAATTTTCAAAATTTACATATTCGTAATTTACATAATTCCATAATTTTCAAAACTAACATATTCTTAACTCTTAACTCTTAATTTTTAATTTTTAATTCTTAATTCTTAATTCTTAATTTATCTCGTCGCAATAATAACTCAATTCTCCGCCGGTGTCGTCAATCTCGGTATTGATATTGTACCAGCTTACAATTTGCAATTTGAAATACCGTTGCCCGTCGGCGGCGCGTATCGCGTAGGTGTGATACGACGGAGTATAAACCATCGGCGGACCGGAAAGCCGCATGGATTCGTCTAATTTTCTGTTTGCGCTGGTAAGTTTGCGTTGCGGTCCGTTGTTCGGGTCAAACCAAGGGTTGTCGTCAAAGTCCAGACGGTTTTCTACCAGATAGTGATACCATTCGGCTTGCGACCATGTAACGTATATGTCCGTATCGGTATCCGTTACCCACGCGGCGTTTGACGGCAGTTGCGAAACAGATTTCCAGCGGTCGTAATCGCCGTAGCCGAGATCAATTGCGCCGCCATGTCCGCAGCCGCTTGTGCCGCTGTTTGTGCGGATATGATAGCCGCAGAAAGCAATGTCCCAGTCTGAACGGTCATACTGTTCGCCCTCCTTTATTTCCTGATTTGGAGCTTTCCGGTTGAAAATCTCTCCTGTACACAGGTTAAAGTAGAGCCAGTCGTTTGTTACGCCGGTACTGTAACCCGTAACACGGGGCATGATTTTTCCGGTGAAAGGCTCCGCGTCGTATTTTACGCACGAGAGCGGCAAAAGGATTGCCAAAAGGAGAATATCTATTATATTTTGCCTTGTCATAATCTTAATTTTAAATTGTCTGAACCATGATTGCAATAAGATTTTCAAGATTACCATGATTTCAATATACTCTTTATATCCCATCTCATAATTCTTAATTAATAACTCTTAATTTTTAATTTTTAATTCTTAATTGAAAACTCCACCTGCACATATCCTCGCAAGCCGGCGGTGGCAGGAATATTGAACGCCGTCAGCCCCGAACCCAGCGTTTTGGGCTTGTAGTCGAACAGGTTGTTGACGCCTGCCGTTACCTTTACTTTGTTGAGGAAAGTCTGCGACAGAGTCAGATTGCACAGCGCGTAGGCGGGCAGGTCGCAGCGAAACCATGCGTCGCGGCTACGTCCTTCCTTTTCAACATACACGCGATCCTGTACGTCGAAACGTTTGCGTCCCATGTACGAGGCGGTAAAGCCTGCCGACAGCGAGTAGTTTTTCCGGCGATAGCGGTATTCCACGCCTCCGGTAGCCGCGTGGGGCGAGGTGGTGTTGACGCGCACGCCGCCCTGTTCGCTCACATCGACATACGAGTAGGTTCCGTTCAGCGAAAGGCAGTCCAGTATCCGCCAGCGAGCCAGCAGTTCGCCGCCCAGCAAGTCCTGACGGCTAAGGTTGGCGTACTCGAAATTATACTGCATGTCGTATATTCGCCATACGCCCTCTATCTTGTCGCGGAAGAAATTCCCGTACAGGCTGGCGTTGATAAACAGACGGTCGTCGGCATATTCAGCGCCGAACGATACGTAGCGATTTTTTTCGGGACGAAGGTATTCGTTGCCTTTTATCATGAACATGCCCAGATGGTCCCAGTTGAAAAACAGTTCCTTGATGGAGGGCGACCGGTAGCCGGTCGAAAAACTTGAACGGAAGCTCCAGTGTTCAAAGGGCGAATATTTGACGGCTAATTTCGGCATCCACATAAACCCGAACTGCCGCGAAAAATTGGTACGCGCTCCTGCCGACAGCATCAACCGGTCGTTTACCGTCCATTCGTCCTGCAAAAAATATTCGGTTTCTGTCAACGCCCGCGAAGTCATTTTGCGGTTGACAAAACGGTCGCTGGTCAGCTCGTCGGTAAAATGCTCGACGCCAAGTATCAGCTCATGAGCCTCGAAACAGCGGCTGGCAAGCGTAAGGCGCGGCTGCATGATGCGGCTCGCGTAAACTTTCCGACGTTCGTCGCGCCGCTCATGACGTTTGAACCGGTCGTAGTAATCGGCGTGCAGGCTGACGGTTGCGCTGAAAAAATTTTTCAGGCTGTATGTCGCCTTCGCGCCTCCGGTGAAGTCTTTCGACTGCGTGAATACCAAATCCTGCACCATGTCGTAGCTGTTCATAAAGAAAGCCGTGCCGTAGAGCTGCATTTTCAGGTTTTCCGACGGCTCGAAAAACAGTTTTTGCGATACGGAGACGTGTTCTGCGCCTTCGACCCCCATCGGCGGACGCGCCAGCGAGCTGACAATCACGACGTCTTTGTCAAGAAACGGATTGGCGTCCTTCGTATAAACCTTTTTGTCGCCCTCCGTCTGGTAAAGATAAAAGCCGTCGCTTTCGCTGTACCACACGTCGGTTTGAGAAATAAAGTCGCCGGATTTGAAGCCGGCTGAAACCCAGCTCTGCAAGTTTGGACGGTCAACGTTTTTCTCGTACATGTAGAGAAAATCCTTTTTCTGCGGATTTGGATAATTCCGCTCGTTCATCTGCCCGTAACGCGCTCCCGCATCAATGACAAGCGGCTGCGCTGTTTTTTTCGTTATCAGGTTAATGACGGCTCCCGATGCGCGTGAACCGTAGAGTGTGCTGCTGGCTCCCTTTACTATTTCGATGCGGTCGATGGCGTGGAGGTTAAAACGCTCGTAGTCGAGGTTGCCAGCCATGTCGCCGGTCATGCGCTCGCCGTCCATCAGGAAAAGGACATGCCGCGCGTCCAATCCCTGCATACTGATTTCGTTGCCGAAGCCGACTTTCTGGATATTCAGTCCGGGAGTTTCCTGCTGCAAAGCCTGTTGCAGGTTGCCGTATCCGGCGTCAACCATTGCCTTGCCGCTCAGCACCTGCGTGGTAACGGGCGACAGCTTGACGGGACGCGGCGTGCGCGAGGCTGTTACGACTATTTCGTTCAGACCGATTACGTCTTCCTGCATGTAGAGCGTAAGCTGCGACATGCCTTTTTCCGTTTTCCCGCTCAGAGGCATAAAGCCGGTAAGCGTGATGCGGTAGTAGATGCTGCTGTCGGGCGCGGCAAACGATGCAACGCCCCGCGTATCGGTGGTTGCATAGCCTGCGTTTTTCATGTCCGCGTTCGCAGAACAGGCTACTATTGCCCCTGAAAGAGGATTGTCCGTCCCTTTTTCGAGCAGTATAATCTGTATTTTTTCCTGCGCCTGCAACGTCGTTTCAACCGTTGCTGCAAACAAACAAAATAATATAATTCCTTTCATTAATTAAGAATTAAAAATTAAGAATTAAGAGAGGGATTTGCGGTTGCCGTTATTTTTATTTTGGCAAGAATCCTGCAAATTTCTTCAACATCGCACAAAAGGCTGTCAGCCTGTTCCTGCGTTATGTAATTTGTTGCAAGCAGCAATTTCAGCCAGTAAACTGTTTCTCTTGCCTCCTTGTATGCAATACCTAATTTTGATAAAAAATCTTTTTTCGATTGTCCGCCAATTCCTTCTTCTATATTAGCGCCGATAGAAGTACCGCTGCGCAAAATCTGTTTCGACAGCACAAATTCTTTGTTTTTCTCACACAGAAACCTGTACAGGTTTACAATCCGCACCGCAAAAGCAAACGACTTTTCCTGTAATATATTATATTTCGCCATTCTCTTAATTTGTAATTTAAACTCTTAACTTTTTAATTCTTAATTCTCTTAATTCTTAATTCTTAATTGAATTAACGTCGCCAGTTCCCCACCCCAAACCGGCGACAATTAATTCTCTTAATTTTTAATTCTTAATTTTTAATTCTTAATTCATTCCATGCTCCTCCTTGTACCGTGCAAGGTCTTCCTCGTACTGCCTGAAATCCTGCTCGTAGGTAGCCATGCGGCTGTAATCTATTTTTTGAAGGTAAACGTCGGTACTCATGTTCATAACGTTGAAACTGGTTACAAATTCCATTTCCTTTGTTTCGGCGTTGAAATAGCCGGTTACGGTACCCGCGCCGCCAGTGCCGTCTTCGTATCCGTCCGTATTGGCGTTCATTATTGTTATCCCGTTGGCGCCCTGAAACTTTATCCAGCCCGCGCCGGTATATTCCTGCTTTTCCCACGTGTTAAGCTGCATGAATTTCAGGTTGATGGAAAACGAAATGGTAACAGGCATTTTCCCAACGGTAAAATGGATAATCTGCATGTTTACCGTTTCGTCGGTTTTCCATTTGAAATAATACTTTACGGGGCAACCCCTTTCGAGCAGGGTCTTGTTGACCGTACCCATCATGGCTCTTGCATTAAAGACGATACTGTCTTTCAGGCTTTCCCGCGCAATGCGCAGCGATTCGTCAGCAACAGGAGTCTGTGTGATTTCCTCGTCGGCTTTGCAACCCGAAAATGCTGTACAGAACAGTACCGTCAAATTAATTGCAAGAAAGCCTTTTAATAGCTTCCCTGCACAATTCATTGTTTACAACCGCTAAATACAAACTTTGAATAGGTTTCCAAATCTGGAATCCATGCATAGCATGTAAACGTTACACAACCATTCGAACCAAACACTACGTCATACAAATTCCCTAAATAAAAAAAAGTTCCTTCAGGAATTATGATATAACCTGTGCAGGTGCCATCAGACAGATTTCCTTCCAAATGGAAATCATGTACATAAGGATCAGCGATTAAATCACCGGTAATATCTCCCGTTACATCGTCAATATCAAATTTGACATCGTAGCATCCGGGAACATCATGACCAGCCATGATTAAATCGCACGCTTGTCCGGAATATGTTGCCGGAGCCGAAACAGCGGTGGAAGCATTGACGCTTAAAGCGTCCACATCTTTAGCAGTGACGTTTACCACGCTAACCACACTTGCAGCGATAATAGCTGCTGAAAAAATCAACTTTCTCATTGAAAAAATGAATTAAAATAAATGAATAAAAAATAAATACGAGGGATTATTCCCCCTTATATCGTTATTTGCCATAATCTTTTGTCCAGTCATACTCTTCGTATGGCGATACAATTTTAAGACCGTAAGAAATCAAATATGTATTTAATGTATATTTGTTACAATGTTCATGATAAGTGTCCAAAAATGCTTTGGTTTCTGTATGTGCGTATATATCGTTAGAAACGGTAAATTGCAGAACAGGTACTGTTGTGAATGTTCCTGTAACAGGGTCTCTAACGGCAACGTTGGAATACCATCCGTCTGGCGTGAAATATGTAAGTTTTTTCAGTCCGGGCAGTCCGCCAAGCGCTAAACTTCCTATTCCGCTGAATTGAGACAAGTCCACTTCTTCGAGCAATGGCAGATTATAAAGTCGAAATGCACTAATATATTTTGCGGCACGGGGCAAGGCAATTGTTTTCAGTTTCGGACAATGGTACACATCCAAATAGGCAATTTCCAATCCTTTACAGTCAATATCAGCTCCTCTTTGTCCAAATTTTTCGGACACGCTGAAATCAATACGTTCAATGGTATTATTACCGGTAACAACTACGCGAAACAAGTTTTTTGCTTCTGTCCAGTTAATATATGCAGTGTTTACATTTTGAAATTGAAGATTGTAAAGACCGGATTTTACGCGGAAATATTTCAGTTCGCAGCCGGTTTTTGACCAGAAATATACATGAACTCCTTTAAAAGATGGATTCATGGCAATATATTGTGAACCTTCCACATTTTCTATGCCAGCTTTTACCTGCTGACTGTTTGCAAGCAGACTTTTGCTTGCTTCGGTAGCGTTAATCATGCGGTTAGCAATATTAATCAAATCGGGATTATCCTTGTCGAACATTGACGGGAAATTGGTTTTCAGGTAAGCGCGGAGATTCTCGTCCGGCACTTCGCGCAGAGTAGTGTACTGGGCAAGCTGTCCGGCGGCGTTTGCCATTTTCAAATCGACGTTTTTAGCGGCGGCGTAGAAATATACAATTTCATCGCAGTTGTGGCGGGCGCTTTCGGGAAGGTACAGTTTTTTCACGTCGCGGAGCAGCGTAACCGTTTCGTCGCCGTTTTCCTCAACATCAACCTTTACAAGCCCCAGATACTCGTAGATTTCGTTGCCCGCAAGGTTCACGCTGTTAACGGTTGCCGGCAGTACGGAAAAGTCGAAAACGAAAGGGAATTTGTTGTTCGACAGGTTCACTTCGGTCAGCTTCGGAAAAACTTCAAGCCCCGAAGCGTCCGACAGGTTGCAGCCCGACAGGTTAAGCGTATCGGCGTTCGCAACCCTGTCGTCAACAATCAGTTTCCCGTCGCCGTCGAAGGCGAAGCCCTTCTGTTGCAGAGCAGTTTTCAGCTCGGCGTTCGATACCTCCACACTTTTCAGCTCCGTTTTGCTGTTGTCGTCATTACTGTCCCTGTTGCAGGACATCATCATGCTCGCGCCGGCTATTGCAGCAAATACGAGCGGTTTAATAAAATTTCTTTTCATTCTGTTAACGTTGTTAAACATATAAATACAATTAATTACTGTTAAAATTCAGAGCGCAAAGGTAGCCGGTTATTTCTGCGTGTACAATCCCCAAAATCAGGGATTTTTTGACCCCTTTTATCCCCATAAATGGGGATAGCCCTGATAATTTTTAAATATATGGTTTAAAACAACCAAAAACCGATAATCGACAGTTACTAATATGTCGGGTTGACTGAATTTTGCCAGATTTGCTGGCTGAAAAAAAATGTAAAACGGTAAAAACCAGCCGTTCCAGAATTTCAATGCCATAAATTACACAACTACCAGTTCGGGTAATATCCCCAATCGACCTGTTTTTACAGCCAGAGAAAAGCCAGTCGAGCCAGCAGGTACATGTAGCACGCCACATAAAATCAAAACCGCAGGATTAATAATTTTAAAAATACCAAAATTTTCCGTAACAACACAAATTTTTCAGTTTAAGACAAATTTTATAACTTTGCGCCCATTATTAATAAATTGGAAAATAAGGAACAATAAGTAAAACGTCATGAAAAAAACGTGCCTGAACACAAAAATACAGTCAACAACAGCGAAACTTTCCGGCATAATAGCAGAATTTTCCGTCAATAACAACAATATTGCATGCCACCTTGTCAATTTTTCCGGTAAGACAGCGGAACTTTCCGGTAGGACAGCGGAACTTTCAGGTAAGACAGCAGAACTTTCCGGTAAGACAGCGGAACTTTCCGGTAGGACAGCGGAACTTTCCGGTAGGACAGCAGAACTTTCCGGTAGGACAGCAGAACTTTCCGGTAAGACAGCGGAACTTTCCGGTAGGACAGCGGAACTTTCCGGTAAGACAGCGAAACTTTCCGGTAAGACAGTAAAACTTTCCGGTAGGACAGCGAAACTTTCCGGTAAGACAGCGGAACTTTCCGGTAAGACAGCGGAACTTTCCGGTAGGACAGCAGAACTTTCCGGTAAGACAGCGGAACTTTCCGGTAAGACAGCGGAACTTTCCGGTAGGACAGTAAAACTTTCAGGTAGGACAGCAGAACTTTCCGGTAGGACAGCAGAACTTTCCGGTAAGACAGTAAAACTTTCCGGTAGGACAGTAAAACTTTCCGGTAGGACAGTAAAACTTTCCGGTAGGACAGTAAAACTTTCCGGTAGGACAGTAAAACTTTCCGGTAAGACAGTAAAAGTTTCCGGTAGGACAGTAAAAGTTTCCGGTAGGACAGTAAAAGTTTCCGGTAAGACAGCGGAACTTTCCGGTATTAACCGCAATCTTTTATGCCCAATTGTAAATTTTTCCGGTATGACAGCGAATTTTTCAGGTATTAATCGCAATATTTTATGCCCAATTGTAAATTTTTCAGGAATGACAACGAAACGTATTGCGGAGCAAATGCACAATAATTGCAGTACTGCACGTTTAAAACAGTAAACAGTTAAATATAATGATAATTAAAAAAAAGTAATGACATGCACAACGCAGATTTTATTCCGTCAAGAGACGTTGATTTTCTTCAATGGACAAACAATTTTATGAACTATCTGGGAAGCGCCCTGACAAGGTTGAATTTTCCAGAAGACAAATATCAGAGCCTCGTGTTGCTTCAAAGCGATTTTGAACAGCAACTTACGGCTGCAAAAACTCCTGCAACGCGGACAAGCCTTTCCGTAAAGGCAAAGAATGTAGCCCGCTCGGTTCTCGAAAAAGAACTGCGACAGTACATAAAGGCGTATCTGACATATAGCGTCGATATAACCGACGTTGACCGCAACGGACTTGGGCTGCCGGTTCACAAAACGTCGCGCACGCCGTCGCCCGTAGCCGAAACATATCCCGACTATGAGATAGACAGCCGCGTAATCCGTCGCCTTACGGTTCATTTTTTCGACAGCACAAACCGGTCGAAGGCAAAGCCAGCCGGTCAGCACGGCGCAGAAATCAGGTGGGGCATTTTCGACGCTCCGCCAACGTCAATCGACGCCCTGTCGCACTCGGTTTTCGACACCCGCACCCCGATGACGCTTTCGTTCGACGAAAATCAGCGCGGCAAAGTCGTATATTTCTGTCTGTGCTGGGAAAATACGCGCGGCGAAAAGGGTCCATGGAGCGAAATAATAAGCGCCGTCGTTCCATAGCAATTGATAATTGACAATTGACAATTGACAATTGATGTAGGGGTGCGATTTACCGCGCCCTATTTATTACACCCATTATTGTCTATTGTCCATTATCCATTGTCAATTGTCAATTGTCCATTTTAATACATCGTTTTGTATCATGATTTGGCAGGTAAAAACAATTTATTTATCTTTGCGCCGACGGAATTTATCCGGTTTTACGAAAATATAAACAGTTTAGATTGTTAAATATCTGAAAAAATGTAATTTTAAATGGCACAGAAAAAAAAATTTATTACGTGCGACGGGAATTATGCGGCAGCCCATATCGCATACATGTTCAGCGAAGTGTCCGCAATTTATCCAATAACGCCGTCGTCCACCATGGCGGAGTATGTCGATGAGTGGTCGGCAACGGGAAAGACCAACCTTTTTGGCGAGCCGGTAAAGGTTGTAGAAATGCAGTCGGAAGGCGGCGCTGCGGGAACGGTTCACGGCTCGTTGCAGGCAGGAGCGTTGACATCGACGTTTACAGCCTCGCAGGGCTTGCTGCTGATGATTCCGAACATGTATAAAATTGCAGGGGAACTTCTTCCTGCGGTATTTCACGTATCGGCGCGGTCTCTGGCGGCGCAGGCTCTTTCAATATTTGGCGACCACAGCGACGTGATGTCGGCGCGTCAAACGGGTTTTGCTTTTCTTGCTTCGGGCAGCGTGCAGGAGGTCATGGATTTGTCGGCAATATCGCATCTGACAGCAATCAAGGGCAGAGTTCCGTTTGTCAATTTTTTTGACGGTTTCAGAACGTCGCACGAAATTCAGAAGATAGAACTTCTCGAAAAGGAAACGCTCGAACGTCTGCTCGACCGTAAGGCTCTGCAATCGTTCCGCGACAGGGCGCTGAATCCCGAACATCCGGTTACAAGAGGTACGGCGCAAAATCCGGACGTCTATTTCCAGTCGCGCGAGGCAGCAAACAGCTTTTATGCCGTAATTCCCGACATTGTGGAAAATTACATGAAGGAAATTTCGCTGATTACCGGACGCGAATACCATCCTTTTAATTATTACGGCGACCCGGAAGCCGAAAACGTAATAGTGGCAATGGGATCTGTTACCGAAACCATTCGCGAATGTGTTGACGCTTTGCGAGCCAAAGGAAAAAAGGTCGGCTTGCTGGCAGTGCATCTGTACCGTCCGTTTTCGGCAAAATATTTTTTCAAGGCTATTCCTTCGACAGTTAAACGCATATCGGTACTCGACCGCACCAAAGAGCCGGGCGCTAACGGCGAACCGCTGCTGCTTGACGTCAAGGAACTGTACTACGGTCGTCCCGACGCTCCTGTAATTGTTGGCGGACGCTACGGTCTGAGTTCAAAGGATACTACGCCTTCGCAGATTCTTTCGGTATTCGAGAATCTTGAAGAGAGCGAGCCTGTCAACGGTTTCACAATCGGCATTATCGACGATATAACGTTCAAATCGCTGCCGGTTAAGGAAGACGTAAATCTTGCAAAACCCGGCACCTACGAAGCGAAATTCTACGGTCTTGGTTCTGACGGCACTGTTGGAGCCAATAAAAATACCATAAAAATTATAGGCGAGACAACCGACAAATACTGTCAGGCATATTTTGCATACGATTCCAAGAAATCGGGCGGCTTTACAACTTCGCACCTTCGTTTCGGCGACTTGCCAATCACTTCCCCGTATCTGGTCAATACTCCCGACTTTGTGGCGTGCCATGTGCCTTCGTACATATCGAAATACAGTATTCTTGAAGGCATAAAAAACGGCGGGACGTTCCTGCTCAACAGTCTCTGGGACGTGGAGGAAACAAAAAAACGTCTCCCCGATTCGATAAAAAAAATTCTGGCAGTCAGAAATATTAATTTCTATATAATAGACGCAACAAAAATAGCAACCGAAATTGGACTTGGAAACCGTACAAACACCATACTTCAATCGGCGTTCTTTAAGATTTCAAACGTAATTCCCTACGAACTTGCAGTAAAGGAAATGAAATACGCCGTCGAAAAAAGTTACGGCAAAAAGGGCGGCGACGTGGTTGCAAAAAACAATGCCGCCATCGATCGCGGATGCGAATACGTAAAAGTAGAAATACCCTCAGAATGGGCTTCGCTTACAGCTTCCGGACTGAGTACGAGAACTGGCGACGCGCCCGATTTTATAAAAGAAGTAGCAGACGTTATCAACGCCCAGAACGGAGACTCGCTGCCGGTAAGCGTGTTCAGCGGACGCGAAGATGGAACGTTCCCCGCCGGAACTACTGCCTACGAAAAACGCGGAATAGCAGTTACAGTCCCGAAATGGATAGCGTCGAACTGTATTCAGTGCAACCAGTGTTCGTATATCTGTCCGCACGCAGTTATCCGTCCGTTCCTTATGACCGAACCGGAACTTGCGGCTATGCCCGGCGAACGCGACGCACTGAAAGGCAACGGTCCGTTCAAGGAATATTATTTCAAGATACAGGTCAGCCCTCTCGACTGTACCGGCTGCGGCAACTGCGCCGATGTATGTCCGGGCAACAAAAGCGGCAAAGCGCTGCAAATGGAGCCGCTCGAACAGCATCTGAAAGAGCAGGAACGTTACGACTATCTGCACTCAAAAGTCGGATACAGAGACAAAGTAGCCGACAAGTTCCAGAACCTTAAAAACAGTCAGTTCTCTCAACCTCTGTTCGAGTTTTCGGGAGCATGTGCAGGCTGCGGCGAAACGCCCTACATCAAGGCAATTA
This sequence comes from Prevotellaceae bacterium, assembly GCA_031257315.1. Lineage (GTDB taxonomy): Bacteria > Bacteroidota > Bacteroidia > Bacteroidales > UBA932 > JAIRLF01. The sequence continues at coordinate 5,373 of JAIROW010000170.1, read as the reverse complement.
CCCAGCTTTATGGCGACCAGATGCTTATTGCCAACGCAACAGGCTGCTCGTCGATATACGGAGGTTCTGCGCCGTCAACTCCATACACCGCCAATTCGGAAGGTCGCGGACCGGCATGGGGCAACTCTCTGTTTGAAGACAATGCCGAATTTGGTCTCGGAATGAACGTCGCTACCGAAAGACTTCGCTCGCGTATCGAATATCTGATGAAAACCTGCATCGAAACCAGCCAGTGTTCCGACGCAATAAAATCGGTGTTCAAACAGTGGATTGACAACCGGAACAGCACGGCAAAAACCCGCGAACTTTACAGCGAAATTGTGTCGCTTATAGCAGACTGCCAGTGTGAATACTGCAAGGAAATATATGCCCTGCGCCAGTATCTTGTAAAAAAATCGCAGTGGATATTCGGCGGCGACGGCTGGGCTTACGACATCGGTTACGGAGGTCTTGACCACGTGCTTGCGTCGGGCGAAGACGTTAATATTCTGGTACTCGACACCGAAGTATATTCAAACACCGGCGGACAATCGTCGAAATCGACGCCGGCGGGCGCTGTCGCAAAATTTGCAACGGCAGGCAAGCGTGTACGGAAAAAAGATCTTGGAATGATGGCAATGTCATACGGTTACGTATATGTTGCGCAGGTAGCAATGGGCGCAAGTCAGAATCAGTTCTTCAAAGTTCTGAAAGAAGCCGAAGCATATAACGGACCATCGCTCATCATAGCCTACGCTCCCTGTATAAATCACGGTCTGAGAGCGGGCATGGGCGCAACCCAGCGCGAACAGAAACTCGCTGTGGAATGTGGTTACTGGCATCTGTATTCATTCAATCCGCTGCGTGAAGAACAGGGTCAAAACCCGTTCCAGTTAGACAGCAAAGCTCCGGACTGGACAAAATTCCAGGACTTTATCAAAGGCGAGACACGTTACATGTCGCTCACGAAATCGTTCCCCAAAGAAGCCGAGCAGCTGTTTGTCGAAACTCAGCGCAATGCAGAGTGGCGCTACAATCAGTACAGAAAAATGGCGGCAACAGATGCGCAAAAAGTATAAATGATTATTATTTTTGCAGTAATATTATACTCTATTTAACAAAAAAAAACTGTCTCTTTCGAGACAGTTTTTTTTATTTTTAACGTCATGAGTTCCTTAAAATGTATAGGAAACTGTATATTGAACAAGTTAAACTCCGACAATTATTTTTTCCGTTTTTTTGTTCGACGGTACAGAACAAAAATCAATAATAGCAAAATTGCTGTCGCAGTATATTTTATCGCTGTCAACCATATATTTACGGTATATTTGAGCGGATTTTTTATTTGTTGAGGCTCGTCTGTTCTGACAACGGGATTGAACAGATACAGATTGCCTTCGCTGTCTTCCATTTCAATTCTGATATAAGTATCGGCAGTTTCAAAAACATATTTTGCAGAATCGGTATCGACGAAACTTTTTTTCATTTTACCGTTTTGCCCTTTCAGACGAATGGCTGCAACTTTTTTATTGAATTGTACTGTAAGCGTATCGCCCTGCATGTCAATTATTTTTGGGTGCGACAGAGCGGCGTTTCTTTCACGTTTTACCTGCCAACTTTCATCAGGTCCGAGTTTTACTTTTACTCCGTAATGCCGTCCGGCTTTCAAAGCGTTTATAATATCATGCCGTTCAATGGAGCCGGTGTTTACAACCGTAAAATTTGTTCCTGTCTCGTCCATGTCATACAAATGGTGCATATCGTCGTCAGCAAGCAGAACGGCGCGGTATCCTGCCGATAAAGCGCTGTCCCAGTGATGAATAGAAGTTACGTAATGGTTCAGGACTTCTATTGCGTCGTAATTTGAAAGACTGCTGAAATCGGATTCTTCGTAACCGTTGCTAAATTTGGGGTGATTAATTGCCAGAAAATCAGTCGTATTTCGTAAAACGTTCAACATATACTGTTTATGAGTCAGCGTCTGAAACAGAATAAAATCAGTCCACACCACTTTTTTCGCTCCGAGACACAGGTGATGCCGTTTCGAGATATTGTAACCGTGTTCATAAACGGGAATAGAAGCAATGCCGTCCTGCTGCCGTACATGAGTTATTTTTTGATAGTTGGATATTCCGATATGCGAATATCCGATTTGCCTGTAAACCTGAATAACGGAATCGCAAACGGCGTTACCGTTGGTAAATCCGCACCATTCGCGGCTGTGCGAGTGGAAGTTGGCAATTATCCACGAACTGTCCATCTGTTGATACGGATTACAGTAATATTTACCGGAAAACGGTTCTGGCTTTGCAAATTTATATACCGGAGAAACGATGTACGGAGCGGCAAGCAGAGCAATAACCATTATGAAAACGCCAAGAAAAGCGTATTTTATATATCTGATTACATGTCTAATATTCAATTTATTCATCTTTATAATTTTGTTGCAAAGTTAAACGTTTTTTTGTAAATTCCTCGCTGTTCTGAAATGCGGGGCAGCTGGGATAAAGCGAGGAACAAGGTTTGCATCTGGGAGCAAATCACTGCGAATCATGAGTAATGTCCTTTCAGGACAAAATTTTCATAACCGCAGGCGAGCGATAGCGTTGCCTGCGGCTTAACAAGGGATTGCAACCCCTTGCCTGTATGCGGTTATGAAAATTAAGCCCATTCGGGCTAAAAAACGTTTGCAACCCCTGATTTCCATTCGTTACAAAATTTTGCAGTTATTCTTGACTTTTTTTGCGGATTTAAGGGAGTCAATGTCATTAATCGGGCGCGTTATATTCCGATTTCTTCTTCCGAGCGCAAATTGTCTATTATAAAGTCCTGTCTGTCAGGAGTATTTTTTCCCATATAAAATGCGAGCAAATCGTGGATAATATCGTTGCGATACAGTTTTACGGAATCAAGACGCATATCTTTACCAATGAAACCTGCAAATTCGTCGGCAGAAATTTCACCGAGACCTTTGAAGCGTGTTATTTCTACGTTTCCAAGCTGTTTTATTGCCTTTTCTTTTTCTTCTTCGGAATAGCAGTAAAGCGTTTTCTTTTTGTTTCTGACCCTGAACAGCGGTGTTTGCAGAATGTATAAATGTTCGTGCCTGATTAATTCGGGGAAAAAATTGAGAAAGAATGTGATAATCAGCAGTCTGATATGCATTCCGTCAACGTCGGCGTCGGTTGCAATCACCACTTTGTTGTAACGCAGATTGCTGAGGTCTTCTTCGATATTCAGCGCTGCCTGCAAAAGGTTAAACTCCTCGTTTTCATAAACTATGCGTTTTGTTTTGCCGTAGGTATTGAGCGGTTTACCGCGCAGGCTGAATACTGCCTGTGTGTTTACATCTCTCGATTTTGTAATTGAGCCGCTTGCCGAATCGCCTTCGGTTATAAAAATTGTCGATTCGTGCGCGTTTTCGTGTTTTGTATTCAGGTGGATTCTGCAATCTCTCAGTTTTTTATTGTGCAGACTTACTTTTTTGGCTCTTTCACGCGCAATTTTTTTTATCCCCGAAATAGCTTTTCGTTCTTTTTCCGCTTCGATTATCTTTTTTAAAAGGACGTCGGTCATTTCGGTATGTTTGTGCATGTAATTGTCCAGAGCCTGTTTCATGAAATCGACGACGTAGTTTCTGACGGTTACGCCTCCGGCAACCATGTCTTTTGAATTGAGTTTTGTTTTTGTTTGAGATTCAAACACTGGTTCCTGCACTCGAATACTGATTGCCGCAACTATTGACGTGCGTATATCGTCGGGGTCGAAATCTTTTCTGTAAAATTCTTTGACAGTTTTTACGAGTCCTTCCTTAAAAGCCGAAAGATGTGTGCCGCCCTGCGTTGTATTCTGTCCGTTGACGAACGAATAGAAACTTTCGCCGTAACCGGTGGTGTGCGTCAGGGCTATTTCAATGTCCTGAGCTTTAAGATGAACAGGCGCGTAGAGTGGATCTTCGTTCAGATTTCCGTTCAGCAAATCAAGCAGTCCGTTTTGAGAGCAGTACGATGTATTGTTGAAATTAAGCGTGAGTCCGGAATTTAAAAACGAATAGTTTTTAAGCATTGGTTCAATGTACTCTGTTTTGAAGTTGAAATTCCCAAAAATATGTTCGTCCGAATCGGGAATAAATGCGACGAGGGTACCGTTTTTCGCCTCTGTTTCGCCGTGTTCTTCGTCTTGTAAAATTCCGCGACTGAAAACGGCTTTTGAGTACTGTCCGTCTCTGAACGAGGTGATTTCAAAACGCGACGAAAGCGCGTTTACAGCCTTGATACCTACGCCGTTAAGTCCTACGGATTTTTGAAAAGCGCTTGAATCGTATTTTGCTCCGGTATTCATTTTTGAAGCCACGTCAATTACCTTGTCCAGCGGAATACCGCGCCCGAAATCTCTGACTGTAACTTCACCGTTTTCGCTGGATACCGTAATGTCGATATTTTTTCCGAATCCCATCGTATATTCGTCGATAGAATTGTCAACCACTTCTTTCAGAAGTACATATATGCCGTCGTCGTGATAAGTTCCGTCGCCGAGTTTTCCGATATACATTCCGGGTCTGAGCCTGATATGCTCCTGCCAGTCGAGAGTAACAATGTTTTCGCTTTTGTAATTTTCAACACTCATAAACCTTATTTTCTTTGCATTACATCTGTTTATATCAAACAAAATTTTCGGCAAACGTACACAAAAATCCTCAATGAAACAAACGGTTTTTATTGGCAATTTCAAATTATTTTTCAGGCACGGTTAATCGCGTTTTTACGGAAAAAATAAACAAAAAAAAAGATAGGCGGGGAGCCTACCTTCTTCTTAACCTAAAAACTTAACCTATGAAAAAACCAACTTTCAAGCGCAAAAGTACTGCCATTTTTGATACCTGCAAATTTTTTTTTGTTAAAAAACGTTAATTATCATGTAATCAATAAGATAGTTATGAATTTTGTCGATTGTTTTATCAAAATTGATACAGTCTTGTCTAAATTATGAAAGCGAAAAATGCGAAATTATGATTTGCCGTATGAGGTTCTCCAAAAAATTTTTTAGCGCACGGATAACACAGATTTTACAGATAATCATATATTTTTTATAGTTCTTATAATCAGAGCTTTATAAATTAAGGCGTAAAAATTATCTGTAACAAAAATAAGCATAATTTGCGTCATCTGCGTGCCTTTTGGAACAGTTTTTTACAGGAAACATACAAAAAAGCGTTTGCAGGCGACAGATTTTTGTCGTATCTTTGTGTCCTGAAAAAAACATAGTTATTATAGTCATGAACATGAAATCAAAACAATTTAAGTGCGCAATTCTGTTTGCCATTATTGCATGTACGCTGAGCGCGTGCGAACTGTCGCCGGACGTTGAAATTACAAACCTGAGGTGCGAATATCT
>JAIROW010000141.1 GCA_031257315.1 Prevotellaceae bacterium | reverse complement strand
TGAGATTCTGATATTTTTTTTTTTTTTTCTGTTTAGTCTTTGATTTTGTATTATATTTTTTTTGAGAGAGAGAGAGAGAGAGAGAGAGAGAGAGAGAGAGAGAGAGAGAGAGAGAGAGAGAGAGAGAGAGAGAGAATATCAGATAGTTACGTGTTTTTCCCGATATTTTACGGGAACGGCAATCTTAAAATATATACGGATTTTTTGGAACGGTTCATGGTTGAGAACTGTTTCGGGAAGTCCGTTTTCTTGCCGCTCTGTCGGTATTTATCAGTCTAACAATTTTTCATCATTAAACGTTAAAATAATAATTAATAATATTGCTTATGTGTAATTTTATGAAGAAGCTGTTTGTTTTTTCAGCCATACTCTGTATGGTTGCGGGTCTGGCAGACGCCCAGTCTCGCAAGGTTTCCGGAACAGTTTATTATTTCGGAAGCAGTACGCCTGTGGCGGGCGTTTCGGTAATTGTAAAAGGAACGACGGTAGGTATAAATACCGGTTCCGACGGACAGTTTACAGTTAATGTTCCAGCTTCGTCCAGAATTTTGCAGTTTTCGCTTGTGGGCTTAAAAACCGAAGAAATCGAGGCAGTTGACGGTATGGTCGTCTATCTCGAAAACGCGAGCGAAGAGCTGGACGAAATAGTTGTTACGGCTATGGGTATCTCGCGCGAAAAGAAAGCGCTGGGCTATGCAACGCAGGACGTTAAGTCTGACATGCTGCAAATGACAGGCAATTCCGACCTGACAAAATCATTGCAGGGAAAAGTCGCCGGCATCGACTTGAAAACATCAAGCGGTATGCCCGGAGCTTCGTCGCAGATTGTCATTCGCGGCGCACGCTCTTTCGACGGCGACAATACGCCTCTTTATGTGGTTGACGGTATGCCGATTTCGAGTATTGCCGACTATTCAACCCTGAACAGCGTAACAGGTTCCGATATTGCAAACCGCGCCATTGACATTGACCCCAACGATATTGAATCGGTCAATATCCTGCGCGGGCAGGCTGCCGCCGCGCTTTACGGTATCGGAGCGTCGAACGGCGTGATTATCATTACTACCAAAAGCGGCAAAGGCAAGCCGCTGGGGAAAGTAAATGTCAGCCTGACGCAAACCACAAGTTTCGACGTGGTTTCGCGCCACCCCGATTTTCAGCAAGTCTGGGCGCAGGGCAGCGGAGGCAGTTATATTGATAACTCGTCGATGAGCTGGGGTCCAAAAATTACCGATTTACCGAATGACCCCAAATATGGAGGCAACGAAAGAGGACACGCCGGACTTTATCAGGTGAAACAGTTGATTGACGGCGGCTATAAAGACGCGGATACATGGGTGAAGCCGGACGTTTACGACAACTGGAGCGACTATTTTGAAACCGGCGTAAACTCAACCACTTCCCTGCTGCTTTCAAAAGCCGAAGAAACAGGTCATTTTGCCATCGGGCTTTCATATACCGACCAGACCGGCATTGCATTGAATACGGGAATGAAAAGATGGAACGGAAAGGCAAACGGCGAGAAAAAGCTGAACAAATCATTTACTGCCGGATTTTCGGCTAACTTTGCCAATACAACCATCGACAAGCTGACGGGCGCAAACGACGGTTCGCTTGTCGGCGTTATGAACGCTCCGGTAAGCTACAACCTGAAAGGGATTCCCATGCACAAACCCGGAGACCCCTATTCTCAGATATATTACAGAACTGTGAATAATTTTGACAATCCGTACTGGATTGCAAAAAACAATACGTTCAACGAAAACACCAACCGCTTTTTCGGAGATATGTATGTTCAGTATCAGGCAAATTTTGCCGCAAACCACAAACTTACGGTCAAATATCAGCTGGGCGCCGACGCTTATACAACCCACTATCAGGATATTTTCGGTTACGGTCATGCAGGCAAACAGGGAAATATCAACAACTACGGCATAACAAAGTTCAATTACAATTCGCTGCTTACAGCTAACTATGACTGGAAAATAACCGACGATTTGGATTTTAACCTCGTCACAGGTAACGAACTGAAAGATACACGTACAAAATACTACGATGATTTTGGTTCCAATTTCAATTTCGGCGGCTGGAATCATATCAGTAACGTTACATCGGTAAAATCGGACGAAAGACAGTGGCGCGAACGCAATGTCGGGTTTTTCGGCAGCATGTCGCTCTCGTGGAAAAACATGCTGTACCTCAACGTTACCGGCAGGCAGGATCATGTATCGACAATGCCGGTCAACAACCGCACATTTTTCTACCCCTCTACTTCGCTCGGATTTGTTTTTTCGGAACTGCTGAGAAACTTCGACTGGCTTAGTTTCGGGAAAGTCAGAGCTTCGTATGCCGAAGTGGGGCAGGCTGGCAAGTATCTCAACAACTATTATTACAGCCCCTCATACGGCGGCGGTTTCTGGCAGGGCGAGCCAATCATCTATCCGGTTGACGGCGTAAACTCTTATATCCAATACTCCAAAAAATACGACCCGAACCTGAAACCCCAAAACACAAAGTCATGGGAACTCGGTTTAACGCTTAATTTCCTGAACGGCAGAATTGGCGTTGACTACACTTATGCCGCTCAAAACACGGTTGACCAGATATTTGAAGTCCCGCTTCCGACTTCGACCGGCGCGGAGGCGATGGTAACCAATGGCGGGCAAATGAAAACCGAAACCCACGAATTTACTCTGAATCTGGTTCCCGTACAGATAAAAGATTTCAAATGGGAAGTCAATCTGAACTATTCGTACCTCGACAACAGGGTCATATCTCTGCGCGATGGCGTAAACATAATCACGCTTGGAGGTTTTACCGAACCGCAAATATGCGCAAATATAAACACTTCGTATCCCGTAATCTATGGCGCACAGTTTAAAAAAGATAGCAAGGGGAGAATTTTGGTTGACGAAGACCCAAACAGTCTGACGTATGGTATGCCAATAGCAGGCGATGTAGGCGTGATTGGCAATGTGTCGCCCGATTTTATTCTTGGCGGCGGAACAACGTTTACATACAAAGCGCTGTCTCTTAGCGCCGTATTTGAATGGAAAGCCGGCGGACAAATGTATTCGGGCATGAACGGTATGATGGACTTTTACGGAGTTTCAAAACGGACAGAAGACCGTGAATCGCCATTTATTTTCAAGGGTTACAAGGCTGACGGAACTCCCAACGACATCGTCAGAGGCGGCGCAGGCGACAAAGACGCATATCAAATCCTGTATTCCGACGTGCTTGGCAATATCAGCGAATCGTTTGTGTACGGAAATTCGTTTGTAAAGCTGAGAGAAATAGCTCTGAAATATCAGCTGCCGAAAAATTTTATTCCAAAAATTGACATCTCCCTGTCAACTTTTGCCCGAAACCTCCTGCTGTGGACAGAACTCCCCAATGCCGACCCCGAAAGTTCGCAGGGAAATCATAACATGATGGGCGGTTTTGAACGTTTCTCGCTGCCGCAGACCAGCAGTTACGGTTTCAGTATAAATATTAATTTTTAATAATCGAATAACATGAAAAGTAGAAATTTAATAACTGTATTATTTGCATGTCTGGCTTGCAGCCTGACATCATGCACGGAAGAAATAATGAGCGAAATCAACCGCGACAAAAACCATTCGACAGACGTAGCGTCGAAACTGATTATTACAGACGTAATCAACAGCCTCTCGTTCAGTATAACAGGTTCGGATCTTGCGTTTTACGCCTCCGTATATGTCGAATATAATGTTGGCGTTTACGGACAGATGTACAATGCCGAAAAAAGAATTGGCGAGCCTTCTGCCGCAACGACATATAACAATTCGTGGGGAAACATATATTCCAATTTGTTGAACTTGAAGGCAATCATCGAAAAATGTTCGCCCGGAGGCAACGAAGAAGGCAACACTGTAACGCTTGGAATTGCTCAGGTTCTGTCGGCTTACGCACTTGCAATACTGACCGACATGTTTGGCGACGTTCCATGTACAGAAGCCCTGCAACCGGGAGTAATCTGGACGCCCAAACTCGACAGACAGGAAATGGTTTATAACGCCATCAATCAGTTTTTGACCGACGGTATTGCCAATCTTGAAAAAGAAAGCTCGATGTCTCTGCTCGGAAATCAGGATCCGGTTTACGGCGGCAAACCGGCAAACTGGAAAAAATTTGCATACGGACTGAAAGCACGCTACGCAATGCGTCTGTCGAAAGTAAAACCCGACTATGACGCGGCAATTGCCGCCGCCGGAAAATCATTTGCCAACGTCGGCGAAGAAGCGGTATTTAAAAAATATCCGACCATCAAAAATCCGTTTTATCTGTTTTTTACCGACCGCGACTATTTTGGTGCAAGCCAGAGTCTGCACAGCAAACTCTCAGACCGCAACGACCCGCGCGACAGCATGTTCTTTAAACCGTATCCCAAAGAAAAAAAGGAAGAAGAAATACTGTTCTTTGCGCCAAACGGCAATCCAGAGCAAAAACAGGGATACTACGGCATTTCGGCTCTCGCAACGCCTGAATCGCCCGTTTACCTGATGAGCTATCACGAACTCGAATTTCTGCAAGCGGAAGCATATTTGCGCAAAGGCGACCTGAACAGCGCTAAAACACATCTGAAAAATGCAGTATCCGCCGCATTTGCAAAAGCGGGGCTGACGACGGCTGTCGCCGAAAATTACTATACGTCCAGAATAGAACCCAAACTGACTTCGGCGACGGAAGCATTGAAAGAAACCGTTTTTCAAAAATATCTCGGACTCTTCGAGAGCGAAGCAATTGAAACTTACAACGATATAAGACGGCTGAAAGCAATGGGCGAAGGTGATATTATCAGGCTGGACAATTCTCTGAAATTTCCGCTGCGCTATTCTTACGGCGACGGCGACGTAAAAACAAACGTAAATGTTCGCGAAGCATACGGCAACGGCGAATATGTGTATTCCGAAAATGTCTGGTGGGCAGGAGGAACACGGTGATAAACAGAGTTTAGGTATTAGATATTAGAGTTTAGAGTTTAGATATTAGATATTAGATATTAAAAGATACAGAAGATGAAAAAATATATAAATATTTTATTTATTGTGATATTGACAGTAAATGGCTGTAAAAACACAAACGAAAATCTTGTAGAGCGTGGCGCAACAATAGTAGCGCCGATAATGTCGGAACCGTCGCCTGCATATTTCAGCGACAATATCGACGAAAGCTATGTTGCTTTCGACCTGTCGCTGCCCAAAGGCGAAACTGTTGACAAAGCCTCAATCGAAATTGTATATAAAAACAAAAGCGTTATTCTGAAAGACATTACAATTCCGGTAACAAATTTAAAGATCACCGCCGGAGATGTTATTCGCGCACTGGGCATTTCGACTTACGAGCTTGGCGACGTTTTTTATCTGTCGGTTTTGACCTTAAAAAACGGCAGAACGACCCGCTCGGCAGCCACCTCGTTTTCTATTCCCGTTGTATGCTATTTCGACCCCTCGATGCTGGTTGGCTCTTTCGACTTTGAATCGGAAGACTGGGGGGTTTCGGGCAACGTAACAATGGAAGCTGACCCCGACGATCCGTATAAAATTTACATTAACGGCTATCCTCAGGCAGAAGGGCTTACAGGAAATGGCAACAGAATAGAGCTTAATATAAATCCGAACAGTTTCAAAATACAGGGACCGAAAGTCGTTCTTGCCGACGACCTTTCTGAATGGGGTTTTCCATACAGGAACTATTCATACGAACCGCTTTCCGGCTCATACAGCGCCTGCGACGGCAAATACACCGTAACGTTTGCAATAAACGTACTTGAAGGCGATTTCGGAAGAAACGCCTTTGTCTTTACTAAAATTGACAATTGATAATTGACAATTGACAATTGACAATTGTAGAGACGCGATAAATCGCGTCTCTATTTTTTTTCAAAAAAAGCAGGTGAGCTTTTCCCAAAAAGCAGGCGAGCTTTTCCCAAAAAGCAGGCGAGCTTTTCCCAAAAAGCAGGCGAGCTTTTCCCAAAAAGCAGGCGAGCTTTTCAAAAAAACAGGCGAGCTTTTCAAAAAAGCAGGCGAGCTTTCTACAAAAA
>JAIROW010000049.1 GCA_031257315.1 Prevotellaceae bacterium | reverse complement strand
CTGCCTGTAAAGGCAGAACCCTGTGGAGCAGAAAATATTCAAGTTCTGGCTTTCAGCCAGTTATTTGGGATTATGTTTGTCCGTATGTCAAACGACATACGGTTATGAAAATACTGGCTGAAAGCCAGTATATACTCAATTAAATTTACATAAACTCTATTAGAAATTATGTAAATTTATTTTTGTATAAACAAGTTGTAGAGACGCGATTAATCGCATCTCTACGATTGTCAATTATCAATAATCAATTGTCAATTTTTCACCTCAAAACAGCCGTAAAATGCAACGTAAAAAACCGTGTTGGACAAAATCTGTAAAAAATAATTTGTTTGACATTCTAAAATATTCTAACTTTGCGACAAATTTTAGGTTATATAATGTTTATGAATATTCGTTTAAATCTTTCAGGAGTCAAGCCTTTTATTGACGAAAACTCCGTAAAAGCGTTGACTGACAGCGCTGTTGAAGCCAACCGTTCGTTATACGAAAAAACAGGCAAAGGTAACGGTTTTCTGGGCTGGCTGACCTTGCCGTCTGCTGTAAGCGAGCTTGAAATATCTGAAATAGAACAGATTTCAAAAGATCTGCGTGAAAAATCCGACGCAGTTATTGTTATCGGAATTGGAGGCTCGTATCTGGGAGCAAAAGCAGTTATCGAATCGCTCAAACCTTCGTTTACCGACAGTCGAGACAGCGAAGACCCTGAAATTATTTTTGCGGGACATCATCTGGACGAGGATTATCTTTATGAATTACTGTCGTATATAAAAGATAAGAGGATAAGCTGCATTGTCATATCAAAATCGGGAACGACTACCGAACCTGCTGTGGCATTTCGACTTGTGAAACAGTTTATCGAAAAAAAATACGGCAAGGCAGAGGCAAAAGAACGCATTGTCGCCATTACCGATGAAAAACGTGGAGCTTTGCGCAAAATGGCTGAGCAGGAAGGTTATAAGACATTTGTGATTCCCGACGACGTCGGCGGCAGATTTTCCGTATTTACGCCGGTTGGACTTCTGCCCGTATCCGTTGCAGGACTTGATGTAAGAACGCTGTTGAAGGGAGCTTCCGATATGGAAAAATCGTCGAACCTTGACGCGCCAGTCGAAAAAAACATCTGCGCCACTTATGCCGTGATACGCAATATTCTGTATCAAAACGGCAAAAAAATCGAAATACTTGCAAACTACAATCCAAAACTGCATTACCTGACAGAATGGTGGAAACAGCTTTTCGGCGAAAGCGAAGGTAAAGAATACAAAGGCATTTTTCCAGCCGGCGTCGATTTTACCTCCGACCTTCACTCGATGGGACAGTACATTCAGGAAGGCGAAAGAATTTTGTTTGAGACAGTTATCGGCGTCGAACGGCAGTACGGCGAACTTACGGTACCCGAAGACGATGAAAATCTTGACCAGCTTGACTTTCTGGCAGGAAAACGAATTGGCGAAGTAAACAGAATGGCAGAACTCGGCACAATGCTCGCCCATGTTGACGGCGGCGTGCCAAACATTCGAATCGAAATACCCGAACTGAATGAATATTACATGGGACAGCTGATTTATTTCTTTGAGAAATCGTGTGGAATAAGCGGCTATCTGCTTGGAATCAATCCATTCGACCAGCCGGGAGTAGAAGCGTATAAAAAAAATATGTTTGCCCTGCTCGGAAAACCGGGATTTGAAATCGAAGGAGAAAAACTGAAAACAAGAATTGCCTCATTCTGAATGGATAAAAAGACAGAACCGGATTCAAAATCACAGTTTCTATCTATAACTTTCAAATTTGCAGAAGGATGCGTGCTGTGCATCGACAAGCCATATACATGGACTTCAGCCGACGTTGTCAGAAAAATAAAATACCTGCTGAAAAAAGCTGGACTGAAAACCGTCAAGGCTGGTCATGCAGGAACACTGGATCCTCTGGCAACAGGTCTGCTGATTGTTTGCACCGGAAAAGCTACAAAACAGATAGAAAGCATACAGCAGGGCGAAAAAGAATATCTTGCCGATATATGTTTCGGAACGACAACGCCGTCGTATGACCTTGAAACAGAACCCGACGGTAACTATCCGTTTGAACACATCACCGAAGAAATGCTGAAATCGGCTATGACTTCGTTTTTGGGCGAACAGGAACAAATTCCGCCGCTTTTTTCGGCAAAACTTATCGACGGAAAACGCGCATACGAATACGCTCGAAAAGGAGAATTTCCTGAAATGAAACCGTCAAAAATTAATATCAGCAGCATGGAACTTGTTGAATATAACCCTCCTGTAGCAAAAATAAAAATAAATTGCAGCAAGGGAACATACATAAGATCGCTTGCCCGCGATTTGGGCGCCGTTTTGAACAGCGGAGCGCATCTTTCGAGCCTAAGACGCACAGCATCAGGCGAATATAAAGTAGATTCGGCTCTTACAATCAACGAACTCCTGTGTATTTTCGATGTCGGAAAATACACAGGTTGACAGTTGGCAGAGCTGAAAAATGTCAACTGAAAACTGTTACATTTTGACAGCTTTTCGCCATTCCATATTTTCGTAGAAGGCGTTAAGCGCTGGAAAATTTTGCTGAACGATATAGGAGGTTAATCCCGAATGTCGAGCGATGTTAATATCAAGGAAAGAAGCTGTGGCTTTTTTCCATATTACGCAGTCATTTATAAGCCGCTGTAATTCCTGTCGCTGAGAATCAGAGTCCAGCAGACGCGAATAATAGTCTTCAAAATCAAAAAACAGCCGGTACGAGGCGTTGCGGTCGAAACTTTGCACTAAACGGGCGTCAACAGTAGCGTCGAGATGGCAGTTTTCGGCTACAAAATCAGCCAGCGGTTGCAGTGCGGCAGTTTTTATAATCGAAAATGTTGCAGATTTCATTATGCCGGACTGGCTGTCGAAATAATTAAACGCTTTGTCGGCAAAGGCAGTCAGATTTACATTCAGCAAATCGCCGAGCGCCACAGGATAGATTTCGGTAAAGCCGGGCGATACGATTTCGGCGCTTGACGCAAGAATATAATCGGTTTTCGCTCTCAGTTCGTAAGCCACTTCGACGCAAGCCATCAGACAGGCTTCAAAAACAATGCAGTCGAAAGTTTTGTCTGGTATGGCGCGGGCAAAATCGGCAATTTCCATTTCATTTCTGCCGTCCATTACAATTGAGCGCTGTAACCTCGGATTGGTCAGCGCCCCCTGCGGCAGCCAGCCCGAACCGTGCGAAAACAACAGCAGGCTGTATGTTTTGCCATGATATTTTTTCTTTATTTCACTGACAACCCGTGCGAAAACGACTGCCGAAGCCGAATTTTCCTCTTCATAAACCGCGACAGTTTCAGCAACCGTTTTTCCATTGCGGTTTGTTATTTCCGTCAAGCTCGGCGCATTGTCCGACGGATCGCGGTAAACCAGCAGTTTGCATCGGGCATAGTCCGGCGTTAATCCTTTTTTGAGCGCTTCAACTTTGTCCAGCGTCTCGCCCGACAGATTATTGTCTCCGCCAAAATATACTATCAATACGCGGTCATAATCAGTCCCGCAAAGCGAATCATCTGTAATAATGCAGGACACGAAACAGAAGGTAAAACCCAGCATCGCAATATTAAAAACAATATAATTATTAATCCGTATCATAAATCCATAACATATTTTTCAACTGCAAAGTTAGCATAAATTTTGATGATTACACACAAACTTCAAAATTTATCAGAAAATTACCGGAATTTAATTCTGAAAATATTGTTTTGAAGCACAATTTATAAGTATTAACGACCGATTTAATCATAAAATTAAATCCGGAATTTCCCGTAATGAAAATCATATCAATAGACAATATATTACCCTGCAAATACAAAAATCCCGTAAAAGTTTCATATTTATTTGATATGGATTCCATGCAGGATTTCTGTTCGTTCTGTTGCAATATTTTCGATTACCATGTTTGCCATGTCGGGTAAATTCAGTCGATTTAAGATATTCCCAATCTCGGTTTTGACAATCTTTAATCCTGTAAAAATCACGGTTTCCGGCAACATGATATTGCATGTAAAAAATTTTTTATACTTTTACAGTCTGAAAAAAATAGAAAATTATGCTAAACGAATTATTCAGAAGAACAGAAATCGGGACAGCGTCGCGGGAATCTGGGGGATTAAAGAAAAGCCTGTCGGTTACAAGTCTTATAACGCTGGGTGTCGGGGCAATCGTTGGAATGGGTATATTTGTCCTGACAGGCAAGGAGGCAGCCATTCATGCCGGACCGGCGTTAACCATTTCGTTTGCAATTTCGGCGATGGGCTGCATTTTGACAGCTTTTTGCTATGCCGAATTTGCCGCCATGATTCCGCTGTCGGGCAGCGTGTATTCGTACAGTTACGCAACAATGGGCGAGTTGATTGCATGGTTTATTGGCTGGGATCTTATTCTCGAATATCTGTTTGCATGTTCGACGGTTGCTGTCGGCTGGTCGGGATACGTTGTCAGTCTGTTTAACGGCTGGGGGATTGATATTCCAAAAACTCTGTCGGAATCGACGTTTATTTATACGTCCGAAGGCTGGGGTTTTTCGGGCAGTATAATAAATTTTCCTGCCGTGTTTATCGTTGCCGTTGTTGCAACTCTGCTTGTCGGCGGCATCAAACAGTCTGCAATGATAAACAATATTATTGTAGTAATAAAAGTAGTTGTGATACTGCTTTTTATCGGGTTTGGACTGTCGTATGTCAACGTTGACAACTGGACGCCGTATATTCCCGAAAATACCGGCGAGTTCGGCAGTTTCGGACTGAGCGGCATACTTCGCGCCGCAGCCGTAGTGTTCTTTGCCTATCTCGGTTTCGACGCTCTTGCTACCGCCGCGCAGGAAGTGAAAAATCCGCAGAAAGACATGCCGAAGGGCATAATTGCTTCGCTCGTTATATGCGCGTCACTGTATGTGCTTGTAACGGCGGTACTTACTGGAATTGTCGATTACCGCCAGCTCGACACGCCAGCTCCAATTGCTTACGCGGTTGACTATGTTGGCAAAGGGTTGTCGTGGCTGAGTCCGTTTATAAAACTTGGAGCCGTTGCCGGACTGAGTTCCGTCATTCTCGTTATGATGCTCGGACAGACGCGCATCTATTATGCAATTTCAAGAGACGGACTGTTACCGCAATTCTTTTCAAAACTGCACGACAAATACAAAACTCCTCACAAGTCAACAATTTTTGCAGGAATAGCAACAGGACTGATTGCAGGGCTGTTTCCATACGGCGTTTTGAGCGAACTCGTGTCGATTGGCACTCTGATGGCGTTTACAATAGTATGTATTTCGGTGATAATTTTGCGGAAAAAAATGCCGCATCTGCACCGTCCGTTTAAAACTCCTCTGGTACCATATTTGCCGTTACTTGGAGCTTTGGTCTGCTTACTGCAAATGGTTTCGCTGCCATGGAACACATGGGTACGGCTGATTGCATGGATGATTGTCGGCATGATTTTTTACTTTATCTACGGAATACGCCGCAGTAAACTGAGAAAGAAATAACCGTATGTCAGCCCTCAGAAGAGAAGATATGGAAATAATGTCTCCCGCCGGAAACTTTGAATGTCTGGCAGCAGCTTTGCAGGGAGGCGCCGATTCGGTTTATTTCGGAGCAGGCAACCTTAACATGCGCTCGCGCTCGGCAAACAATTTTACGGTCGAAGACCTGCCCGAAGCAGTAGCCCTGTGCAAAGCCCGAAACGTAAAAACATATCTTGCAGTCAATACCGTCATATACGACGGCGACATTGCCGAAATGCGACGGCTTGTCGATGCGGCAAAAGAAAACGGAATATCGGCGGTAATAGCCGCAGACCCTTCGACAATTATGTATGCGCGGCAGAAAAACGTCGAAATACATCTGTCAACGCAGGTAAACATTACAAATTTCGATGCGCTGCGTTTCTATGCCGGTTATGCCGACGTCGCCGTGCTTGCACGAGAGCTAAACCTTGAACAGGTAGGAGAAATTTATCGCCAAATTACGGAAAACAACCTGCGCGGACAGAGCGGAAATCTCCTGCGACTCGAAATGTTTGCTCACGGAGCTTTGTGTATGGCTGTTTCGGGCAAATGCTATCTCAGCCTCCACGAATACAATTCGTCGGCAAACAGAGGCAGCTGTTATCAGATATGCCGCCGCTCATATATAGTAACAGACAGAGAAACCGGACGCGAACTGGAAATCGACAATCAGTACATAATGTCGCCAAAAGATTTGTGTACAATCGGTTTTATGGACAAGATGACAGAAGCCGGAGTGCGCGTTTTCAAAATTGAGGGACGGGCGCGTTCGGCAGAATACGTCAAAACCGTTACCCGCTGTTATTCAGAAGCTGCCGAAGCAATAGCGTCGGGAAATTTCAGCGCCGAAAAAATATCGCAGTGGAAAGCGTCGCTCGGCACAGTATTCAATCGCGGCTTCTGGGACGGATACTATCTTGGCAAACGTCTCGGCGAATGGAGCGAAACCTACGGAAACAAAGCAAGCAAACGCAAAACATATATCGGAAAAGTTACAAACTGGTTTGCGCAGGTCGGCGTTGCAGAAATACTTGTCGAAACGGGCGAAATCAGACTAAACGACGAAATACTGATTATCGGCTCGACGACAGGAGTAATCGAACAGACCGCAAACGAAATTCGCGTTGAACTCCAGCCTGTCGAAAAATCGGTAAAAGGCGACTACTGTTCAATTCCACTCGTCGAAAAAGCGCGGCGCGGCGATAAAGTATATGTTTTAAACAGTTAACTGATTATGATACTGTTGCACACATCGGACTGGCATTTGGGGCGAATGCTTTATTCTAAAAAAGAACGTTCGGACGAACACGCCAAATTTCTGTCATGGCTGCTTGACACAGTCAAAAAAAACGCCGTAGATACGCTGATTGTGGCTGGAGATATTTTCGATTCTGCCGCGCCGGGTAATGCCGCTCAAAAAATGTATTATGATTTTCTGCTCGGCGCACACAATTGTGGTTGCCGAAATATTGTCGTTGTTGCAGGAAATCACGATTCTCCGAGTTTGCTTGACGCCCCGAAAGAAATCCTGTCGGCTTTAAACATTAAAATTGTCGGAAAAATTACCGAAAATCCAGAAGATGAAATTGTTGTAATCGACGATGAAAACGGCGAAACAGCAGCCATAATCTGTGCCGTTCCATTTTTGCGCGAAAGAGATATTATCCGTTTTGTTGAAGGCGAAAAATATGCCGACCGCTCGAAACGTATTGCCGAAAATGTCCGAAAACATTATGAAACGCTTGCTGAAATTGCTGAAAACAAACGCACTGAAACCGGTAAAAATATTCCGGTTATTGCAACCGGACACTTGTCGGTTGCGGGCGGCAAACGCAGCGACGACGACGGCGTGCACGATACTTATATCGGCACAATCGAAATGCTTGGCAGCGATATTTTTCCAAAAACGTTTGATTATGTGGCTCTTGGACATTTTCATATCCCTTCGATAACTGGCGACAACAACAAAATTCGCTATTGCGGTTCTCCGATTCCGATGGGTTTTGGCGAAGCAAAGCAACAAAAAATCGCAGTACTGGTTGATTTTGAAAAAGATACAATAACTGAAATTCATATTCCATGCTTTCAGAAACTGAAATCCATTTGCGGAGATAAAAAATTTATTTTCAACTGTTTATCTGAATTAAAAAAGCAGAAAGAAAGTATTTGGGTAGAAATTATTTACGAAGGGAAGGAAGTTTTTCCCGATCTTTCGGTTTGGGTTAACGAACTGATAGCCAATACCAAAATTGAAATTATCAAACTGCAAAACCGACAGTATCTGACAGAAGTACTCACACAAAACGACAGCGAACAGTCGCTCAACGAACTTGAT
>JAIROW010000040.1 GCA_031257315.1 Prevotellaceae bacterium | reverse complement strand
AAATTTATTTGAGTATATACTGGCTTTCAGCCAGTATTTTCATAACCGTATGTCGTTTGACATACGGACAAACATAATCCCAAAAAACTGGCTGAAAGCCAGAACTTGAATATTTTCTGCTCCACTGGGTTCTGCCTTTACAGGCAGCGTTATCGTCTCACTGTTTCTTCCTCCGGTCAACGACCGGAGGTTACGAAAATTCTGGCTTTCAGCCAGATATACGCTTTCCAATATCATATTTAATTTTTGAATGTCGGCGCGTTCCGATTCTTCTTTCTCTGATATACGCTTTCCAATATCATATTTAATTTTACATAAATTCTATTATATAATTTCTGTCATTTTACATTCTGTTTTCTCATTCAAAATCAAAATATAAAGGTATGAAATGGTTTTTAATTTTGTTCAAAAATTTTATCTGTATTATACAGGCTGAAACATAAAACAAACCTTGATTTGCCAATATGTAAATAATGGCAAATCAAGGCGCTTAATAAATACGCTACAATTCTCTTATCCAGATGTTTCTGAAACCGATTAAATCGCCATGATCTTGAAGCGATAATGGTCCTGCTCCGTGTTTAACAGTTTCGGGCAATCCGATGTACGGAGTTGTTCCACGTATTGTTGTATTGTTCTGGATAACAATGCCGTTGAGTAATACCGTTACTGTCGGCGGAATACGGTATGTTCCGTCGTTTTTGAATACGGGAGCGGAATATATAACGTCGTAGGTATTCCACTCGCCGGGTTTGCGCATGGCGTTCACAAGCGGAGGCGTCTGCTTGTAAATGCTTCCAGCCATACCGTTTGCGTATGTTTCATTATCATACGAATCCAGCACCTGCAATTCGTATATTCCCTGAAAGAAAACGCCGCTGTTGCCACGTCCCTGCCCGTTGCCTTTAACCGTTTCGGGGCTGCGCCACTCGATATGCAGCTGAAAATTCTCGAATTTCTGTTTGGTCTGTATGCTTCCAGAACCGGGTTTGACTGTAAAAATACCGTCTTTTACAACCCACTGCGCAGGATTTCCGTTAGAATCTTCCCATGCCGAAAGGTCTTTTCCGTCGAACAGTACAATTGCGTCGGACGGAGCGGGAATTACGGTTTCGGAAGATTTACCCGGAGTAACAATTTTTGGTTGAGGTGTCCAGAACTCCGTCATATTCGGAGTCATCGGGTCAGGTTTTGGATACTCTTTTTTTTGTGCATTAGCGTTGGAATAAATACATAATGTTGTGATAACCAACACAAAACAGTTTGAAAAATTTTTGTTCATACAATTTTGTTTTATAAATAAAATACTGCGCAAAGATATATGCAAAATTTTTGATTTCCAAACGCAAAAAAAATATGCTTTTTATGGCGCCACTCAAACATTCAGCATCTGTTATTCATATTTTTTTATATATTTGTAACGTTATTTTTACATGAAACGAATTGCTATATAGTTGTAAATTAAATACTTGTGTACTGATTGTGCTGTCGAACATTCTGTTTTATTTTGCAAGTTCGGCAAATAGCGGCATGTTGTCCGACACTGTTGCCACAGTATCTGCACCTGCCGACACAATTTCGTCGGCGTTAACGTCCGACAGTATTGATATAGATAATAATCAGACGTTTAACAGCTCAGATTCCCTGCAAATCGGGGAACAGGGCGACAGTCTGATAATTAAACGCGGAGCAAAGAAAAAGGAAAAAATAAAACCCGATACGCTGGCTACATATTTTTTTGATGATACTTTGCTGTATGGCAAATATATATCGTGGTCGGTAAACCGTTATTTTAATTCCCCGCGAATAATTCCATATACCGACACGCTGCAAAACGATAATATAACGGAACTGCCTCTGTTAAAAGCCGGTACAAGCGCGGCTTTTACCGGAATAACCGGCGGCGCCGCACTGCTGCACGATTATTTTAAAAGAGAAAATCCCGACATTTTTCCTTTTATGAATCCATACAGCATTTACCACTTTACGCCTGACAATCTGCGTTTTTACAATGTCAAGGGACCGCTTTCCGACCTTTCGTGGCACACGTCGGGAACGCGACAGACCGAAGAAGAAAACGTAAAAACGCTGTTTACAAGAAACATAACGCCATCGTGGAACGCGGGCATATATTATCACAAGCTGGGGGCTTTGGGGCAGTATCAGAATCAGCGATCCAAAGTCAAAACCTTTAATATTTTTACGTCATATATCGGCAAAAAATATGTAGCCCATGCAGGATACATATACAACAGCGTTAATAACAGGGAAAACGGCGGTATTATCAACGATTTTTTTATAACAGACACGGTCATACGCTCCACCTCAATTGACGTGAGGCTTAAAACCGCGTCTAACGACATGAGCTCCGACACATATTTTCTTACTCATTCATACGGGATTCCGCTGAATTTTTTCCAGCGCGATTCACTTAATCTGGGCGACGGCACAATGGTTTACGTTGGACACAGTTTTGAATATTCGCGGTATGCACGAATTTATACAGATGGAATATCCGATACCGCCTACGTCGATTTATACAAAGACAGAGACAATTACCGTCATTATTATGACAATTATTATTTATATCCCTATTCAACCCGCGATTCATCGTTTGCGTCAAGGCTCGACAATCGCCTGTTTGTCAGGCTTCAGCCGTATTCGCCCGATGCAATTATTTCAAAAATAGACGCAGGAATAGCTTACCGCATCGACAGATATTACGGATTTAATCCAGCTTCGTATCTTTACGGTCAAACTGATGAAAAATATTCCACAGGCTATGTTTACGGCAATGCACAGGGCATGTTCAGCAAATATTTTTCGTGGCAGGCATTTCTCGAATACTGCTTTTTGGGCTACCGGTTTAATGATTTGCGTTTTGATGCTACTGCAAGTTTGTCCCTGTATCCTGTAAGAAACGGCGTGCATCTGACTGGACGGTTTTTGATTGAAAACAAAGAACAGCCATATTTTATACAGAAATATTTTTCAAATCACTTTCAGTGGAACAACAGTTTTTTCAAAACCACAGAAAACCGTATAGAAGTTTCGGTTGATATTCCAGACTTTAACGTAAGTGCAGGATTTAAAAACAGTATTATTTCAAATTATGTATATTTTAACGACCAAGCAATGCCGACGCAGGCTTCCGACATACTTAATATCACATCAATACATGCCTCAGGCAGATTAAAATGGTGGCTGCTGAGACTTGACGCGCGGTTTCAGGTACAAAATTCGTCGAACAGCAAAGAACTGCCATTACCGCTGTTCAGCGGTAATGCGAGATTTTACATCGAATCGAAAGTAATAAAAAATGTACTGGAAGCTCAAATCGGACTCGACGTTTACTATAATACAAGTTTTTACGATTATGCCTATAATCCCGCTACTGGAACGTTTCACACGCAGTCGGAAAAACGTCTTGGAAACTATCCGTGGGCAGACGCTTTTGCATCGTTTAAATGGAAACAGGCAAATATATATGTAAAATTCACCAACGTTGGCGAAGGAATTGCCGGCGACAGAAACTATTTTTCGGCGCTGCACTATCCGCGCACTCCTCGCATGTTGCGTTACGGAATCCGCTGGTTCTTTGATAATTGAAAAACCTGACAGCGTTTGCCGTTTCTCCGCAGAAATATTGCCAGCTGAATTTAACCTGTAAGATGGGCTGTAATGCGGATTAATTTTAAACATGACATGATTTTTACAGCGCCTGCTGAGATGTGAAAACAACAGAATGTATTAAAATACAGCTGTTTGAAAAATTACTGTTCAATATCGCATAAATATTATTATCTTTGCAGTTGGATTTTAAAGTTATGTATATACAAAAAAGAACAAAAATTGTAGCCACAATATCTGACCGCAGGTGCGACTCGTCGTTTATCGCCGAACTGTATAACTGCGGAATGAATGTTGCCCGTATGAATACTGCGCATATAACAACCGAAAGCGCCAGAATAATGGTCGAAAATGTCAGAAAAGTATCCGACAGCATAGCAATTCTTATCGACACCAAAGGTCCTGAAATGCGGCTTACGTCGATGAACAGCGAAGACGGTTTTGAAGTAAAAAAAGATCATATTCTTATTATTTCAGGCGACAGGGAAAAAGAATCTTCCGAAGAACGTTTGTATGTTAACTATGAGAATTTTGTATCAGACGTTCCAGTTTCGTCAAAAATATTAATAGACGATGGCGAAATTGAACTTACAGTTACCGACAAAACAAAAGACTATTTGCTGTGTACGGTGATGAACGACGGCAGAATCAAGGGACGTAAAAGCATTAATGTACCGGGAGTTCATGTCCGGTTGCCATCGCTGTCGCAAAAAGACAGGGATTTTATTTTGTGGGCAATAAAAAACGACGTCGATTTTATCGCCCATTCATTTGTCAGAACTCCCCAAGATGCAATTGATATTCAGAATATTCTGGACGAATATAAAAGTCATATAAAAATCATAGCAAAAATAGAAAACCAGCAGGGAGTGGACAATATTGACGCTATTTTGAAGCATGTTTACGGAATAATGGTTGCTCGAGGCGATTTGGGCGTAGAAATTGCCGCCGAAAAAATTCCGGGCATACAGCGAATGTTGCTGAAAAAATGCCGCGCCAATAAAAAACCCGTAATAATTGCAACGCAAATGCTTCATACGATGATCGAACATCCGCGTCCGACACGAGCCGAAGTAAGCGACGTTGCAAATGCAATATATCAGCGAACTGACGCTGTGATGCTTAGCGGTGAAACGGCTAACGGCGACTATCCGATAGAAGCAATAAAAACAATGGCTAAAATTGCCGTAGAAATTGAATCTCAACTGGAAGCCGAAACAAATATAGCGCTCGAAGACGTCAACAAACCAACAACCGCAATACTTTCACGAGCAGCAGTAGAAGCCTCAACCAGATTGCCGGTCAAAGCCATAGTCATTGATACCCTGTCGGGGCGCACCGGACGATATATTGCGGCTTTCCGTCCAAAAGTTCCCGTCTTTGCAAAATGCTACAAGGATTATTCGATGAGAGAAATGTCGCTGTCTTACGGAATATTTCCGACAATGATGGCTCCGCGTCAAACCAAAGACGAATTTGAACAGGTTGCCATAGAATCGCTGCTTGAAACAGAATGTATTAAACCCAATGATTTGGTTGTAGTTATCGGTGGAGCTTTCGGTCCGTCGGCTGGCGCAACATTTATGGAAATCAGTACGGCAGAAACAATTAAACACGGGAAATTTGAATAGAATTTCCCGTGTTCCGGCAGCTAAATAATGGCGCAAATCAAACTGTCGCAACCAGCCTGAAAAAGGTTTTTTTTATAATCAAAAGAATGACTTAACTATGTGTTAATAAAAATGTATAAACAATAGCGCTTTATCTCCGAAACAATAATAGTGCAACAGCCAAAAAACATCATTAATCCGATTTTCGGATTTGAAAAACCGCATACAACAGTTTGATTTGACATCTTGCAATAACGGCTACAATAGAGTTTATGTAAAATTATTTGAGTATATACTGGCAGAAAGCCAGTATTTTCATAACCGTATGTCGTTTGACATACGGACAAACATAATCCCAAAAAACTGGCTGAAAGCCAGAACTTGAATATTTTCTGCTCCACAGGGTTCTGCCTTTACAGGCAGTGTTATCGTCTCACTGTTTCTTCTGCCGGTCAACGACCGGCGGTTATGAAAATTCTGGTTTTCAGCCAGATGTATGCTTTCCAATATCATATTTAAATTTACATAAACTCTATTATGTTAACGAATGGACTGGTAAAACTGTTTATTTTCCAGATATTGAACCTGAGTTTGTTTACAAAAATACTACAAATATTGACACCTGTTTATCAGAATATAAAATACTGAATTACACTCAAATATCAAAACTCTAATAATTAAATAGAGACGCACTGAGGTGCGTCTCTACACTTTTATTGTATAAAAAAAAGACACAATGAATATCTAAAAACAGCGCGTTAATGGTTGACTGTTGACAGCAGCGCCCAGACTGCAATAAACAGCGTACCGAAAAGAAAGACAAAGGCATAGAACTGAATCTGTCCCGATTGAAAATTTCTGATGTATCGCGATGTCTTTTCCGTCATTCGACCGAAACCGTCAATTATTACTCCGTCAATTATTTTTTTATCGAACCACGCAACAGGTTTTGATATTAGACTGAAAACTATATTTTTAGTGAAAAATATCCAGAGTTCGTCAATATAGAATTTTTGGAAAACAATTTTATACAGTCCTGCGTATTTGCCGGTAATTTTTGCCGGTATTTCATTTCCATTGCGGTACAGAAACCTTGCAGTAATAATACCTGCCAGTGCAAAAACAACGCCTGCAACGGCAATCGGAATGTTTAAATGTTCATGCGCCGCATTGACGTCCATAAAACTGTCAAATCTGATAAATCCTGAAACACAGGTTAAAATGGCTAAAACCGTTAACGGAAACAGCATCAGTTTGGGTGCTTCGTGTGGAATATGCTGGTATTCGCGTTTTGCGCCCGTAAATATTCTGTAATAAAGTCTGAACATGTAAAAGGCGGTCAGACCGGCAACAAATAAAAGGGTGAAAAACAGCAGTTTGTCTTTATTGAAAACAGCGGTTAAAATTTCGTCTTTACTGAAAAATCCCGAAAAAGGCGGTATTCCCGAAATCGACAGACAGGCAACCAGAAAGGCTATATGCGTAACGGGCATGTATTTTCGCAAATTTCCCATTTTTCCCATTTCGTTACTGTGAATGGCGTGGATAATGGCTCCGGCGCAGAGGAAAAGCAGGGCTTTGAAAAATGCGTGCGTAAAAAGGTGAAACATTGAAGCCGCATATCCCTGTCCGTTGCCTGCGAAGCCGGAAACTCCGAGCGCGGTCATCATGTACGCAATTTGCGAGATTGTAGAAAAGGCAAGTACCCGTTTTATATCTGTCTGGGCGATGGCGACAATTGCGGCAAAAAGCGCGGTAAAAGTTCCGATATATGCAATTACGGTCAAAACGGCTGGGGTAACGACGCTGTAAACGGGAAACAGAACAGCGAGCATGTAAACTCCTGCAACTACCATTGTTGCAGCATGTATCAGCGCCGAAACGGGCGTCGGACCTTCCATTGCGTCTGGCAGCCAGACGTGCAGCGGAAACATTGCTGATTTTCCAGCTCCGCCAATGAATATCAGCGCCATAGCCCACGATATTGCGGAAATTCCGATAAAAGAACCGGCTGCGCCTGATTTAAGAGTTGTCAAAACGCCGTCGGAAGTTAAAGTCTCGAAATCAAAAGTTCGGGCATGGTACGACAGTATCAGAATACCGACGAGAAAACCGAGATCGGCAAACCGTGTGATAATGAACGCCTTTTTTGCTGCCGCAACCGCTTCCGGTTTTGAATAGTAAAATCCAATCAGCAGATAGGACGAAACGCCTACAAGTTCCCAAAACATATACATCTGGAAAATATTTGTGGCGACAACCAGTCCAAGCATCGAGAAACTGAACAGCGAAAGAAAAGCGTAATATCGCTGGAAACCTTTTTCGCCGCGCATGTATTCGATGCTGAAAATGTGTACCATGCACGAAACGGTTGTTATAACCGCAAGCATCATCACCGATATGGGGGTCAGATATATTCCGAAGTCAATATGTAAATCGTCGGTAAAATTCAGCCATTCAACAGGAAAGGCAACAATTTTTCGGTAAATTCCGTCGATTTTTTCCAGAACAAAAAAGTATCTGTACGCAAGAATATACGAAAACAGAGCGCCGGCAACTGCGCCGGCAGTTCCGATTTTGCCGGCATATCCGGCTTTGAGCGAGCGTCCTGAGAGTCCGATAAAAAGAAATACGGCGGCAGGAATAATCAATATGAGCAGGGCAATTCCGTTCATCATTTTTTAATGTTTCATTACGTCAATATGCCGAACATCAATGTTTTGCATGGTTCTGTAAACGTTAATTATAATTGCTATTGCAATAGCTGTTTCGGCTGCCGAAATTGCTATGCCGAAAAGAGAGAAAAACATTCCCTCCATACGTTCTGGATACAAATATCTGTTGAAAACGCTGAAATTGATTTCTACCGAATTGAGAATCAGTTCAACGGAAATTAACAGCGCAAGCAGATTTTTTCTGGTTAAAAAACCGTAAATACCTGCAAAAAACATAACCGAACTGATAATAAGATAGTGTTCTATTGGAATCATATTAAATTAAATTTATAAATACATAAACGTTATTTTTCATCTAAAAGTTTAAGGCAGTTGTATAAACTCAATACTTCTTTCAAAGAGACAAAAGGCTCGGAACTTTCTCTTACAGCGTCGATAAAATCCTGCAATTCAAACTGTTCAAGGTCTCCGACTTCGGGCAGCCCCGCAAATCCCTTTATCAGTTTGCCGTTGATAGCCTGCGCCGGTTTCAGCGTATGCCATTCCCGCTTTCTCAAATCAATGTATGCCAGACTGCGTTCTGCAATAATTCTCATGTCATGACGTTCAAAAAAACCTACCGGTATTCCTGTGATTGTAGATGTTGCGCCGGTAACAAACTCAAGGTTTACCATCTGCATTTCGACACGGCGCGAAATCAGCGGAACAAATGTTTGGGAAGCCCGTACAACCTCCTCGCCCACAAGCATTATTGACGACATTATTTCGGCGATAATGTCCGGTTCGTGGCGCTGTTGAAGATATAAGTATTCACGGTTAAAAAATATGTTCCGTATTACGGGATATTCGTATGCAATATCTTCTATTCCCCAGTAATAAATTTTCGGAAACGACACCTGTGCAACAATTCCTGCTTCAATAACCAGCTCATAGAGAGATTTTAATTCGGAGTTCATTATCAGATCGTATGTTTCTACAAAAATATGCTTGCACGCCTTTACGGAATCTGATATGATTTTTTTTCTGATTTTATTTCCAAGAAATATTATTGCGTCCGAATTTTCGATTAACTGTTCAAAAGAAGCAAATTCGCTGCCCGAATAATTTTCTGGACGCTCGCCAGGGAACCATGCTCCCGACAGGACAACATCTTCATTATGACGGGTTAAAACATTCATATATGTTTCAAGATTGTCTGAATTTCCTGCTAATGCTATTTTTATTTTATCCATATATTATTTAAAATATTAAAAATAATTCACAATTTATTTTTTAGTCCATATTCTAACGTTCAAGTCAAGCAGATGCACCAGATTCAGCATTTTCAAAATATCTTTCATGTAATGCAGGTGCGTTGAAGTATCTTTGAAAGATAATGAAGTATTCATTACAAAAATTTTGTTGCTGCCGACAGCGAAAAACACATGGTTGTTGACAAACGACAGCCTGAAATCGGTTTTCAGAAAATTCTGTATTTTAAGTATTTCCTCCTGAATTTTGGGGGTAATCAGATACCTTGCTTCAACAGGGTCGGTGGAATAAACGACAAAATTTTTCTCAAATTGCTTGTTTTCCATATAAACCATTTCACCTGCGGCATTTCCGGCATTTCGTTGCAGCCATTTTCCAAATCTGCCAAAATATTTTTCGGCAGCATCGGGCAGTACAAGCGTTTTTCCCGAAAAATTCTTGTTGCAGTCAGCCTGCATAAATATGCCGCGAAATATTGTATGCCACGAAGTTCTGGTTCCGTTTTTTGTGTGGGTTACAGTTTTATATTCCGTGTGCATGTACGAAAACGATAAATCTGTTTTGTCGAATTTGCCCGCGACATAATTTTCCCCGCTATCGCGGTCAACATCAATCATATAGAGCAACGATTCGTAGTAGGACTGCAACGAATGATATTTTTTTGGATAATATCGCGCGTCTTGCAGCAGCGCCTCAGCATAGCGTTTGACCAATTTTTCCTGAAACGCCGCAAGCAGTTCATTATAAACAGTCTGTACTGTTGTAAACCACAATATGGAGCAGATAACTATATCGGCAAATATTGCAATGGCAAAGACAGTTCCCTGATTAAAAAGCCATGAAATTAAAAACGACGCTGTTACAATAATTACTGCATGGAAAACAAATTTTTTTCTTCGTTCTCTGAACTTCAATCTTGTCTGCTCAATTTGCCCGATGTCGGGAATATTGCTGCAAACCGATTTCAGTTTTTCTTCGGAAAATATACTGCTGTCTGGCATGATTTTCAGTTAACTATGCAAACAAATTTCCAAAGTTGGGCGTTTGCCGTTCCTGCTGCGTCGCCTCAATCCTGCTTTCCTTTTATATTTCATAAAAGTCGCTACAATACTGGACGGAAACATTTCAAGAGCGTTGTTATAATCCATCACAGCAGAATTGTAGGTTCGTCTTGCAGCGGCAAGTTGAACTTCACATTCGTTAAGCGACACCTGCAAGTTGATAAACTGTTCTCCAGCTTTAATGTCGGGGTAGTTTTCAACAATGTCCGGTTCGTGGCGCTGTTGAAGATGTAAGTATTCACGGTTAAAAAATATGTTCCGTATTACGGGGTATTCGTATGCAATATATTCTATTCCCCAGTAATAAATTTTCGGAAACGACACCTGTGCAACAATCCATGCTTCAATAACCAGCTTGTAGAGTGATTTTAACTTGGAGTTTATGATTAGATCGTATGTTTCTACAAAAATATGCTTGCACGCCTTTACGGAATCTGATATGATTTTATTTCTGATTTTATTTCCAAGAAATATTATTGCGTCCGAATTTTCGATTAACTGTTCAAAAGAAGCAAATTCGCTGCCCGAATAATTTTCTGGACGCTCGCCATGGAACCATGCGCCCGACAGGACAACATCTTCATTATGACGGGTTAAAACATTCATATATGTTTCAAGGTTGTCTGAATTTCCTGCTAATGCTATTTTTATTTTATCCATATATTATTTAAAACATTAAAAATAATTCACAATTTATTTTTTAGTCCATATTCTAACGTTCAAATCAAGCAGATGCACCAGATTCAGCATTTTCAAAATACCTTTCATGTAATGCAGGTGCGTTGCAGTATCTTTGAAAGATAATGAAGTATTCATTACAAAAATTTTTTTGCTGCCGACAGCGAAAAACACATGGCTGTTGACAAACGACAGCCTGAAACCGGTTTGCAGAAAATTCTGTATTTTAAGTATTTCCTCTTGAATTTTTGGGGTAATCAGATACCTTGCTTCAATAGGGTCGGTGGAATAAACGACAAAATTTTTCTTAAATTGCTTGTTTTCCATATTCTGTATTTTAAGCATTTCCTCTTGAATTTTGAGGGTAATCAGATACTTTGCTTCAACAGGGTCGGTGGAATAAACGACAAAATTTCTCTTAAATTGCTTGTTTATATAATAAACCATTTCACCTGCGGCATTTCGTTGCTGCCTTTTTCCAAATTTGCCAAAATATTTTTCGGCAGATTTGGGCAGTACAAGCGTTTTTCCCGAAAAATTCTTGTTGCAGTCAGCCTTCATGAATATGCCGCGAAATATTGTATGCCACGAAGTTCGGATTCCGTTTTTTGTGTGGTTATATTCCGTGTGCATGTACGAAAACGATAAATCTGTTTTGTCGAATTTGCCCGCGACATAATTTTCCCCACTATCACGGTCAATATCAATCATATAGAGCAACGATTCGTAGTAGGACAGCAACGAATGATATTTTTTTGGATAATATTGCGCGTCTTGCAGCAGCGCCTCAGCATAGCGTTTGACCAATTTTTCCTGAAACGCCGCAAGCAGTTCAATATAAACAATCCGGACTTTTTTAACCCACAATACGGAGCAGATAATTATATCGTAAAATATTGCAATGACAAAGACAGTTCTATGATTAAAAAGCCATGAAATTAAAAACGACGCTGTTACAATAATTACTGCATGGAAAACAAATTTTCTTCTTCGTTCTCTGAACTTCAATCTTGTCAGCTCAATTTGCCCGATCTCGGGAATATTGCTGCAAACCGATTTTAGCTTTTCTTCGGAAAATAGACTGCTGTATGGCATGAATTTCAGTTAACTATGCAAACAAATTTCCAACGTTGGGCGTTTGCCGTTCCTGCTGCGTTGCCTCAATCATGTTCTTCCTTTTATATTTCATAAAAGTCGCCACAATACTGGACGGAAACATTTCAAGAGCGTTGTTATAATCCATCACAGCAGAATTGTAGGTTCGTCTTGTCGCAGCAAGTTGAGCTTCACATTCGTTAAGCGACACCTGCAAGTTGATGAACTGTTCTCCGGCTTTAATGTCGGGGTAATTTTCAACCGTTACATTAAGAGATTTCATTGCCTGATTAAATTTCTGTTCCCATTCGTTCATCTGACTGACGTTCCAGGTCGAAACATTTCCGCTTCTCAGTTCGGTCAGTTTTTCGAGCAGACCTCTTTCGTGCTGCATATACTGCTTGACTGTGGCTACGAGATTCGGTATCAAATCGTAACGGTTTTTAAACATTACATTGACAGCGCCTTCGGCATATTCGACATGGTTCTTTTTTGAAACTAAACTGTTGTAAATCGAAACAATAATCAAAAAAACAACAATAATAACAATTATTAATCCTGTACTCATAATTTTTAAGCATTAAATTTGATGCAAAAGTACAAACTTTTTTTCAATTAAAAATATTTACCGTACAATTTTTTGCATTATCATTTCAAAACACTGGTTTCCTTCAATAAATCTTTTCCAATATCCTTACGGTAGTAAATATCTGTAAATTTGATATTTTGTATTGATTTATAAGCTGATTCCACTGCTTCGGACAGATTGTCGGCAAGCGAAGTAACCGTAAGAACCCGACCTCCGGCAGTAAAAATTTTACCGTTTTTTTCGACCGCTCCGGCATGAAAAACAATATCGTTTTTTACAGATTCGATGCCTTTTATCTCGTACCCTTTCATATAATTTTCGGGATACCCGCCCGACACAGCCACGACAGTTACGGCGTTTTTTGCGGAAACCCCGCACTGTTTTCCGTTCAGGCTGCCTTTTGCCACTCCTTCAAACAATTCAAGAATATCGGCGTCCAATCTTGGCATAACAACCTCTGTTTCAGGGTCCCCCATTCTGACATTGTATTCAATCAGATATGGTTCGCCGGCGCAGTTCATCAGTCCAAAAAATATAAATCCTCTGTAATCAATATTTTCTGCCTGCAAGCCTTTGATTGTCGGTTCAATAATTTTATCTCTGACTTTGGCGGTAAAAATTTCATCGACAAAAGGAACCGGCGAAACTGCCCCCATACCTCCGGTGTTCAGTCCGCTGTCGCCATCTCCAATCCGTTTATAATCTTTTGCTTCGGGAAGAATTTTATACGATTTTCCGTCGGTAAGAACAAATACGGAAACTTCTACTCCGCGCAGGTATTCCTCAATCACAACCCGTTGACTTGCAGCGCCAAACTTGCCGTCGAGCATTTCTTTCAGCGCTGATTTTGCTTCGGAAAGTTCGTTGACAATTATTACGCCCTTACCGGCAGCCAGACCGTCGGCTTTCAGAACAAACGGAGGGGCGAGGCTGTCGAGAAAATCGTATCCCTGCGACAGTTGAGCGTGGTCGAACGATTTATAACGCGCAGTTGGAATATTATACTTCACCATAAAATTTTTGGCAAAATCCTTGCTGCCTTCCAGCGCCGCGCCTTTTTTTGAAGGTCCGATTACGGCAGGCTGTTTGCCGGCGAAAAAGTCTGCAATTCCTTTTACCAGAGGCTCTTCTGGTCCTGCAACAATCAGTTCTATTCTGTTGTTGACAGTAAATTTTTCAATTTCTTCAAAATCAAGAATATTTAGGGGGACATTCTGTCCGTGCCGCGCCGTACCGGAATTTCCGGGAGCAATAAAAAGGCTGTTTAAACGTGGACTTTGTGCAATTTTCATTGCCAGAGCATGTTCGCGTCCTCCGCTTCCAAGTAATAATACGTTCATTGATTTTATTAATTTTTTAACGACTGTAATTTTTTTATATCATATCTATCTTGTTCCAGCTGGATTTTTATTTCACTGCCGGTTTCAAATTTCAAATTTTTTCGTACAAATTTTTCAAAATGTACTTCGACCTTTTTTGCGTATATATCCTGTTCAAAATCAAATATATGAACTTCGAGCGTTTTTTCCGAAGCGTGCATTTTGGTACCGGCAAACAACATTCCTGAAAACATTTCTGAATAGTTGTCAATTTTAACTTTTACAGCATAGACACCATCTGCCGGAATTATTTTAAACGGGTCATTTACAGCAATATTAGCCGTTGGAAATCCGATTGTACGTCCAAATCTGTTACCATGAACTACCGTCCCTGTCAGAGAGTAGGAATATCCAAGCATGGAATTGGCTTCTTCGATACGGTTTTCGCAGATATATCTGCGTATTTTTTCGGAACTTGCAGTAATTCCGTCCGGCAGTATAAACGGTTTTATGCGTTCGCAGTAAACGCCAGTTCTGTTGCATATTTTTTTTATTTCATCATATCCGGCGGCGCCGTTTCTGCCAACGTGGTGGTCGTAACCGATACACAGTCCTGCAATACCGTATTTTTCAACAAGTTCGTTAACAATAAACTGTTCGGGAGAAACTTTTGAAAATTCTTCTGTAAACGGAATAACTATAATTCTGTTTATTCCTGTTTTTTCAATTCGCCGTTTTTTTTCGTCGATGGAAGACAGCAGTCCAAATTTCCCGACTGTACTGTTCAAAACAGTGCGCGGGTGAGGCCAGAACGTAATTACGGCGACGGGCAAATTAAAACTTTTCCCGACTTCCAGCAATCTCTCCAGCACTGTGATATGTCCCCTGTGAACTCCATCAAAAAAACCTGTCGTAGCGATATATCTAACCATAAAAAACAGCCTGTTTCAGGGCTGCAAAATTACAATTAAATTTGGAATATTCTGTAATTTTTATTGTTTTCATAATTGGAATAACTGATAAACAGTATTATACAGTTCTGTAAATCCTGCCAGTCGTTTAATTCTATTATTTAATTCTGATAAATAAGGATTCGCGACTTGTACAGTATAAAATATTGCCTTAAACAACCTGTTCTGGCGCTGAAATGCTTAGATGTATTTATCTGACTGTTTAAATTTATCAATTTATAAACCACTGCGAAGTATTTACTTTACGTACTTCTATCGTTTTCTGATGCTTTATTTCTTTAAGTAATAATTCATTATTTCGCAAAAATTACCGCATTTTTCCCAAATAATGCCGAACAGTGTGTGGATATATTAAAATTTTGTCCTGCAAATTATTGAAAAACAATTAATTTAATAAAAAATGATTTTTCATTTGCAAATTGTAAAAATTTAATATTATCTTTGCCGCAGAAAAAACTTTTTATAACGTCAAATTGTTAATTTGAAAATAGATTTATAGATGAAAAAATACAGTATTTTAATCGTTGATGATAACAAAAATGTTCTGACAACATTGCGTATCTTGCTCGAAAGATATTTTGACACAGTTACATTACTGTCGTCGCCCAACATGCTGTTGAACACATTGCAGACCCAGTCGCCGGACGTAGTATTGCTTGACATGAATTTTTCCGCAGAAATCAACACCGGAAATGAAGGCTTGTACTGGCTTTCGGAAATCAAAAAGTATGACGCGGAATTGCCGGTTGTGCTTTTTACTGCATACGCAGATATTGACCTGGCAGTTCAGGCATTGAAACAGGGCGCAAGCGACTTTGTGGTAAAACCGTGGGACAACGCCAAATTAGTGGCGACGCTGAAAGCCGCATGTGCGTTGCACGAATCGCGGATAGAAGCCCGACACCTGCACGAAACATTCGACGTTTTGCAGGAAGAATTGAGAAAAGACATGGACATTTGCTGGGGAACGTCGGTTGTTATGCAAGACGTGCGTCGAATGGTTGAAAAAGTTGCCCGAACCGACGCCAGTATTCTGATTACAGGCGAAAACGGTACAGGAAAAGAAGTGATTGCCCGCGAAATTCACCGGCTGTCGCCACGAAGCCACGAAGCGCTGATAACCGTCGATATGGGCGCCGTTACCCGTTCCCTGTTTGAAAGCGAAATGTTCGGACATGTCAAGGGAGCTTTTACCGACGCAAAAACCAACCGTATCGGCAAATTTGAAGCCGCTAACGGCGGCACGCTTTTTCTCGACGAAATCGGCAACCTTTCGTACTCCATGCAAGCCAAGCTGCTTTCGACATTACAGTCGCGACAGATTGTCAAGGTTGGAGACAACAAACCCATTGACATCGACATTCGCATAATCAGCGCCACCAACAGCAACCTGTTTAAAGCTGTACAAAATATGGAATTTCGCGAAGATTTGCTGTATCGCATCAACACAATTCAGATAGAAATTCCTCCATTGCGCGAGCGTAAAGAAGATATTCCGCTGCTGGCAGATTTTTTCCTGAGAAAACAGTCCCGCAAATATCACAGAAACATGCGGTTTTCTGACGAAGCGATGGAAAAACTGATGTCATACGAATGGTGCGGAAATATCCGCGAATTGCAGCATACGATTGAAAAAGCGGTTATTCTGTCGGAAACTAACGAACTGAAAGTAGATGATTTTTATTTTAACAAACCTCTTCAGCCGGAAATAACGAGAGCCGTAACTTTGGAAGACGCAGAACGCATTGTTATACAAAATGCTCTGAGACGCAATCAGGGCAACGTAGCATTTGCCGCCGCAGAACTGGGCATTTCGCGACCAACAATGTACAACAAGATGAGAAAAGTATATCTGAGAGAAGATGATTACAGGGCTGTCCACAAGGTCATTCAACACCCGAATAACTCGGATTTTATGGATTAACCATGATTTTTACATTGATTACAGTCAGCGTATCACAAAAATTATATTTGAAATCATTATAAAAAATATGTGAAATGTGTATTTTCAGTGAAATAAAGAACAGTGAAAAAAATTTTTTAACAAACCCGTTTTTTAACGAGTTTGGCTCGATTTTTGTAGAGAGAGAGAGAGAGAGAGAGAGAGAGAGAGAGAGAGAGAGAGAGAGAGAGATAATCAGATAGTTACGGGTTTTTCCTCATGTTATGAGGGGAAAAAATTTTCAAATCGGAAAAATGTGGGGCAATCAGGGATTAAACATACTTGGAACTACCAAAGCCGAATTGTACCGCGAGGTCAACAGCAACGGCGGTATTTCAACTCCGTACAGATTTCAGATGATAATTGACAATTGATAATTGACAATTTTGGAAAAACAGGCGTGCAATTTTGAAAAAGCTCACCTGCTTTTTTGAAAAGCTCGCCTGCTTTTTTGAAAAGCTCACCTGCTTTTTTTGCATTTGTAGAGACGCGATTTATCACGCCCCTAAATCCATGCCATCTACGATATACCATTCCAGCGCCAGCTGCGGTACATCATTTTGAATACCCTACCTTTCAGTATATTTTAACGCCTGATTCGCATAAATGGTTACATTTTCCAAATGTCAGACACACACACTTATTAAAAATCCTGCAAGTCCTTTAATCCTGTAAATCAAGGTTCAGACAGAGTATATTGAGCGAACGTAAACAAAACATCATTTTTTCGTTACCGAAAAGTTACACGGCTGGAATACTTTTGCCAAAAAATTTGGTTTGATACAGATGTATAGAATTTGTTTGTTTGTTGCAGCGGAATTGTTGTGTTTTCAATGTCTCACGGCTCAGTCGGTTAAAGGGGTTGTGAAGGATTCATTGACGGGCGAGGAACTCGTTGGCGCTGTTATCTGTCTGAAAGAAAACCCGCGTGTCGGCGTATCGACCGGACTGGACGGGAGTTTTATGCTCGCAGATGTTTCCCGTTTTCCGGTTGAACTGGTGTGCCGCTATCTTGGATATGGCGAAAAAATGGTAACTGCCATCGGCAATGCGCCCTTAACGCTTTATCTCGAACCGGAAGCAGTGCAGATAAAAGAACTGACGGTTTACGGCAATAACGCGCGAAATACGGAAACCAGTGCAAGAAGCATCGAAAAAAATGCCGTCAACGCGCTGAATGTGGTCAGTGCAAAAGCTATCGAAATATCGCCCGATATTACGGTTGCCAACGTTGTGCAGCGCATTTCGGGCGTTACGGTCGAGCGCAGCAGCAGCGGCGGCGACGGACAGTATGCAGTCCTGCGGGGAATGGACATGCGTTACAGTTACACTCTTATAAACGGCGTCAAAATTCCAAGTCCCGACAATAAAAACCGTTTTGTCCCGCTGGATATTTTTCCGTCGGAACTGCTTGACCGGCTCGAAGTTTCAAAGTCGATAACTGCCGATATGGAAGGCGATGCTACGGGCGGCGCAGTTAATCTTGTAATGAAAGACGCGCCTGAAAAACGGCAACTTACTCTCAATTTGTCAACAGGATACAACGCCATGTTTTTAGACAGAGATTTTTATTCCTTCGATACGAGAGCCGTTGTCAGACAGTCGCCTTACGAAATTTACGGCGAAAATTATTCTGCAAAATCCGGCGATTTCAATGCAAAAGTCCTTAAAATGCGGTCGGGACATGCGCCGCTCAATTTTTTCGGCGGATTTTCATACGGAGACCGTCTGTTCCGTCGCCGTCTTGGAATAATGGTTGCCGGAAGTTTCCAGAACAGTTATCGCGGCAGCAACAGCCTGTATTTCGGCAATACGGTCGCTACAAGCGACGCTTCCAATTTGCCGGTACTTACGAATAAAAACGACCGCAGCTATTCGGAACGGCAAACGCGTTGCGGATTTCATGCGAAACTGGATTTCCGCTTCTCGCCGCTTCATAAACTGCAATGGTACAATGCTTTTATGGATTTCGGCAACGCGCAGGTGCGCGACAATACCAAAACGGAACTGAACACAGGTTACGAGCCGGAAAAAGGCAATTTCAATCTCGGTTTTGATACACGTTTCAGGCTTGCGCATCAGCAAATTATTAACAGTACGCTGAAAGGAACGCATTGTTTTCTTGGAAACGAATCTTTGAAAATTGACTGGTCTGCCGTTTATTCCAGAGCTTTCAACGAAATTCCCGACAACAGTTCGGTTTATACCGGCGCAAGTGTTCGCAACTGGAAAATGGGTTCTGTTTCCGTAGTTACAACTCCATACGGGGCTGAACGCCGCTGGGAACACAACGACGACAGAGACTGGGCTGGGTATTTGAACGTTAATTACGCGCTTTTGAAGGACATTGTAAAATTGGATATTTCTGCCGGAGGAATGTATCGCGACAAGCTGCGTACCAGCTTCTACAACGACTACCTTTTTATCCCATACGACGAATCGAAACCTTCGATGAACAGCAATCTGATTAAGGGAACGGACTGGAACGATTACAGCGAAATAAAATTCAATATCCATAATCCATTCGGTTCGACCGGCAATCAGCTGAATTATGGCGCTTCTGAAAAAATTGCCGCAGCTTACGGACAGGCAAAATTGCAGCTCGACCGGTTGCAGGCAATTCTGGGTTTGCGCATCGAAAATACAAACCAGGGCTATAATTTGAAACACCCGATTGCAGGCGTAAAAAATACGGGAAATCAGCAGTATGTCGATTATTTGCCTTGCCTGCATCTCAAATATTCGCCGTTGAACAGCAGCAATATCCGCGCTTCGTACAGCAAATCGCTAAACCGACCAGGGTTTTTTGAAATTGTTCCATATCAGATTTTGAATGAAGATTACACCGAAAGAGGAAATCCCGAACTGAAACATACGGTTGCACACAATGTCGATTTTCGATGCGAATATTTTCCTCGTCCTTCGGAACAGATTATGGCAGGACTGTTTTACAAACGTTTGGAAAATCCGATAGAATATGGCATTTTAGCCGAAGGTCAGGGAACTTTTTATCAGCCCGTCAACTTCGGCGACGCTGACAATTATGGTGCAGAGATTGACGTTACATTATATTTCCATTCATTCGGAATCAAAGCCAACTATACGTTTACGCAATCGAAGATAACAACCGCAAAACTGTTCAATTACAGCAATCCCGACCCTGCTTCGTCCGAAAAAATACTGGTAAAGAACGTCAAACAGACCCGTCCGCTGAACGGTCAGGCAAAACACGTTGTCAACCTTTCGCTGCTATACAGAAACACGAAAAACGGCTGGGACGGGCAGCTGGCATTTTCATACACTGGCGACCGGCTTTACGCCGTATCCCGTTATTTGGACAACGATATATGGCAGGCTGGATACCTGCAAACCGATATTTCGGTTGAAAAGAAATTCAAATCGGGCATTGTCGTATTTGCAAAAGCTACCGGTTTGCTCAACACGCCGACGGTTCTGTATCTGAAAAAACAGAATCCGGCTAACGAAAAAGCGAGAGATTATGAAATTTACGGCAATGGAACGCTTATACGGCGCAGTTATTATGGTCAGAATATCCAGATTGGATTAAGATATAAATTGTGAGCGGATACCGTACAGAACCCGAACAGAAAAAGGCGAATATCAATGTTTTCAATCAAAAAAAAGTATTATTTTATTTGTATGACTGAATATAATAGAGTTAATGTAAAATTAAATATGCTATTTGAAAGCATATATCTGGCTGAAAGCCATAATTTTCATAACCGCCGGTCAACGACCGGCGGAAGAAACAGTGAGACGATAAGGCTGCCTG
>JAIROW010000039.1 GCA_031257315.1 Prevotellaceae bacterium | reverse complement strand
TTCGGATTGCAAAACCTGCGTACTTCCGTTTTCGCCGATTTTGCGCACCAGCCCGTACTGTATCAAATATGCAATATTTGCTGCGGTTACATTTTTGCCGATGTAACCGGTAGCCCATTCGCTGGCTTCTCTTATGCTTAAAAGTTTGGCAGTTGCCGTCATCTTATATTTAATTTTACAGGGTGCAAAGATAGTATTTTTCTGATACTTCTCTAAATTTACAGAATGTGAATCAGGTGTCGCAAACGTTTTTTTTAGCCCGAATGTGCTTAATTTTCATAACCGCATACAAGCGAAGCGCGGTTTGAGGTAGCACAACAGTTCTTTTCTTTGTCTGTAAGTCAAAACTTCGACAAGTGATTGCAATCTCTTATTGATTCTTTTGCGATAGAGTTCTACGCAGTGCAGGCAAGGGGTTGCAAGCCCTTGTTAAACCGCAGGCAACGCTATCGTTCGCCTTGCGGTTATGAAAATTTTGTCCTTTTTGAACATTTTTACTCCTGATTCGCATTAATAAATAATGCAGTTAAATAAATAATGCGAAGTTAAGTCATTCTTTTGATTATGAAAAAAACACCATATTTCAGGCTGGTTGCGACAGTTTGATTTGCACCCGGTAGAAGCTATTCAAAAACTTATTTCGCAGAACGCAGTTTTTACAAAATTGTCGATTTTTTTTTGCCGATTTTGGCAAAATCATGCTTCAAGACATATATATCTTTTATATCTTTTCCGGCAATTTGTCATTTATTAAATTTTACAGACTATTTTTATGACAAAATGTCAGTATTTCTAATTTGGCATATACTTTGTGTGGACGTTTTTGTAAAAACGTTAATGATAGTAAAATTGAAATGAAAGGTAAAATAGGAGTTACTACGGAAAATATTTTTCCGGTTATTAAAAAATTTTTATATTCAGACCATGAAATTTTTTTGAGAGAAATTGTGTCGAATGCCATTGATGCAACAAAAAAATTGAAAGCGCTTTCGTCGCTTGGCGAAATTAATGGCGATATTGGCGAACCGACAGTTAAAGTTTCGCTTGACAAAAAGAAGAAAACTTTAACTGTGTCGGATTGCGGCGTAGGTATGACAAAAGATGAAGTTGAAAAATATATCAATCAGATTGCTTTTTCGAGCGCCGGAGAATTTCTGGAAAAATACAAAGACAAAACAAACATCATCGGTCATTTCGGACTTGGATTCTATTCGGCATTTATGGTTTCAGA
This sequence comes from Prevotellaceae bacterium, assembly GCA_031257315.1. GTDB lineage: Bacteria > Bacteroidota > Bacteroidia > Bacteroidales > UBA932 > JAIRLF01. The sequence continues at coordinate 5,999 of JAIROW010000039.1, read as the reverse complement.
CAAGGTCGAAATTGTTACAAAATCGTATAAAGACGCTTCGGCAATACACTGGGAATGTGATGGTTCGCCAGAATATGCGATAACAGATTCCGAGCGACAGGAACGCGGAACCGACGTTATTTTACATATTTCGAGCGAAAATGAAGAATTTCTGGAAACATCAAGAATTAAGGAACTTCTGAATAAGTACTGCAAATTTTTGCCCGTGCCGATTGTTTTCGGTAAAGAACAGGAATGGAAAGACGGAAAATATGTCGATACCGATAAAGATATGGTTATAAACGATGTAAATCCGTTATGGACACGTACTCCGTCGGATTTAACGGAAGACGATTATGCAAATTTTTACCGGCAACTCTATCCCGTAAGCGAAGAGCCTCTGTTTCACATACATCTGAATGTCGATTATCCTTTTAACCTTACAGGAATATTGTATTTCCCCAAAATCAAAAGTAATATCGATTTCAACAGAAATAAGATACAACTATATTCAAATCAGGTATTTGTAACCGATTCTGTCGATGGTATCGTTCCCGATTTTTTGACCCTGCTGCACGGCGTTCTGGACTCGCCCGATATTCCGTTGAACGTTTCACGCAGTTATTTGCAAAGCGACTCGAATGTTAAAAAAATATCGGGACATATTACAAAAAAAGTCTCCGACCGTTTGAGTGATATTTTTAAAACTGACCGTCCAAAATTTGAAACAAAATGGGACGATTTGAAATTATTTATCGAATATGGAATGATTACCGATGAAAGTTTTTATGAAAGAGCTGAAAAATTTTATCTCTTTAAAAATACCGACAATAAATATTTCACATTCGATGAATATAAAAAATTAATTGAAGTTAATCAGACAGACAAAAATAAAAATCTTGTATATCTTTATACTTCAGACGTCAAATCGCAGTACGGTTTTATCAATGCTGCCAAAGAGAAGGGTTACGACGTATTACTGCTTGATGGACAGTTAGATACGCACCTCGTCAACAAACTTGAAGAAAAACTGAAAAATGTCCGTTTTGTCCGCGTCGATTCTGATGTAATTGAGAAACTGATTGAAAAAGACGTTGTGCGCGAATCAAAACTGTCCGAAGAACAGAAAGACAATCTGCGTCCCGTTTTTGAAGCAATCAGTCCCAAAGGCGAAGAAAAATATTTCATAAACTTTGAGGCGATGGACGAAAATGACGCTCCGGTTATTATTACCCAGAACGAATTTATGCGGCGCATGAAGGATATGTCGGCTGTTGGCGGCGGTATGTCTTTTTACGGACAGATGGGCGACATGCTTAATGTTGTTATAAATACAAATCACCGATTAATTATTGAATTAAACGGCAAACTTGAAAACGAACTGAGCGAAAAATTGAAGTCAGAAAAAGAAAATATTGCTGAATATCAAGCAAAATATGATGATTTATATGCTCAGAAAAAAGATAAAAAGGAAGATGAAATTCCCCAGTCGTTAAAAGATGAACTGAGCGAAGCGGAAAAATTGTTAGATGAAGCTAAAAATCAAAAGGAAACGCTTTTGAAAAAATACGGCGAAAACAACAAACTGGCAAAGCAGCTGTACGATTTGGCGCTTCTGGCAAACAACCGACTGACAGGCGAAGATCTCGACAAATTTGTAAAAAGAAGTATTGAAATGATTTTGTAGCAGATTTTTTAATTTTTATTGTTCATAATATTGTCGGGCTGTCGATTTTTTGACAGCCCGTTTTTTATACATTTTTATAAAATCATTTATGCAATTATTCTGATATATAACAGATTAGCGTCTGTCAAAATTAAAGTTTGCAAAATAATTTTATTTCATGTTGACAGATGTCTAAAATATTTCTGTATTTTTGTGCTGTAATACTGAAATTATGCAGGAAGACGATTTATTGTATAAACTTGCGCTGACAATGATTGCCGGAGTTGGCGGCGCTACCGTCAGAAAACTCATGGCGCACTTTGGCTCGCCAAAAGCGATTTTCGACTTGCCTTCGACACGGCTCGAAAAAATATTTAATGCCAGTGTGTTTCAGAATTTTAACAGGGACAAAATTCTGAAACAGGCTGAAAAAGAAATTGAATTTATCAATGCAAACGGTATAAAAACGCTTTTCTATACCGACAGCGATTATCCGTACAGACTTAACCGCTGCGACGATACTCCGGCTGTTCTTTATGTGAAGGGTAAAACCGACTTAAACAATTCTAAATCAATAAGTATAGTAGGAACAAGAAAGGCTTCCAGCTATGGTCTTTCTCTGTGTCGGCAGTTTGTATTCAGGCTTGCCGAAAAAGGCTATAAACCATTAATTATAAGCGGACTGGCTTACGGAATAGATATTTGCGCCCATACTGCCGCTTTGGAAGCCGGACTTGAAACGGTTGCGGTCATGGGTACGGGGTTGAATACTGTGTATCCTGCCGCGCATGGCAACATTGCAAAACAGATAGAAAATAATGGAGCGCTTATAAGTGAATATTCTGTAAGTCAACCAGTTATTCAGGGAAATTTTATAAGCCGAAATCGCACGGTAGCAGCTTTGGCTGACGTTACGGTAGTGGTAGAATCTGCTGCAAAGGGCGGAGCGTTGATAACGGCAGACATTGCAAATTCCTATAACAGAGACGTTATGACTTTTCCGGGCAGAGTGGGCGACGAATTTTCGCAGGGTTGCAATAATTTGATTAAAGCAAATAAAGCCGCTTTGATTGAATCTGTCGAAGACTTTGAATATCAGATGAACTGGTCTGCAAAACCGCAAACTGTACAAAAACAGTTGAATTTTATACAACTTTCTCAGCCAGAACAGGAAATCGTATCATTTTTGAAAGACAAAAAAAGCGAAGACATCAACTCTATTTCGTTCCATACAGGTATTTCAATACCTGAATTATCTGTATTTATGCTGAATCTGGAATTTGTCGGACTGATTGAGGTTTTGCCCGGAAACAGTTATTCATTAAAAAATCGCTGAAATATATTTTTTAAATCATATATCAATAAAACAAACTAAATGAAAATTATTTGTACAGAATTTAATTATCTCGGAAATATTGAAGAATTTTCGGAAAAAATACCGGAAAATCCTGTGTTTTTTCTGAAACCTGAAACAGCTTTACTTAAAAACAATCAACCGTTTTATTATCCCGATTTCACTGAAAATCTGCATTATAAAACGGAACTTGTTTTGAAAATCGGCAAAGCTGGAAGAAGTATTTCCCGAAAATTTGCACGCCGATATATACAGGAAATTGGTTTGGGAATAGATTTTACGGCACATGACCTTCTGGAACGCTGTAAGAAAGAAGGGCTTCCATGGGAAATATCTAAAAGTTTTGACTGCTCTGCTCCAATCAGTTACTGTTTCATTCCTTTTCCAGATTTTGAAAATGTCAATAACATAAATTTCAGGCTCGAAATAAATGAAAAACTTGTGCAAAAAGGCAATTCTTCCGATTTGATTTTTCCGTTTGACCATATCATTTCGTATGTTTCTCAATTTATTACTCTCAAAATCGGCGATTTAATTTTCACCGGTACGCCGGCAGGAGCAGGTACTGTAAAAAAAGACGACAACCTGAAAGGTTATATAGAAGATAAACTTATGTTTGATTTTGATATTAAATAAATCCATTTACAATGCGCAAACTATTCTGCAATGTGATATTATTTTTTGCATTTTTAACGTTAAAAGCGCAGGAACAGGATCTGTCGATTTTAATTGCAGACATACTTGAAACGGTTGCAGACAGAGCGACGGACGAAGAAGATGAAACAGATATGGAAAATCTGATTGAATATTATACATATTTAGCAGAAAATCCGCTGAACGTCAACAGCGCTGCGGACGAAGAACTGTCCCGAATGTTTGTACTGACTGAATTTCAGATTTTCAGTCTGAAAGAATATATCAGAGAATTTGGATATTTGATGAGCGTACACGAATTAACTTTTGTTCCCGGTTTTGACGAAGAAATTGTATCAAAAATAGCTCCATTTGTTACTGCTGTCGAACCTGAACAGAAAGTTAAACTGAATGTCAAAATCATGACAACCAAAGGAAACAGTTCGCTTCTTGCACGAGCAGTACAGAGACTTGAACCGGCAAGAGGATACACTGACAAAACTTCTGGACAGTATTACACTGGCTCTCCTTTTGGCGCATTTATGCGTTACAGATATAAATACCGTGAAAATCTGCAAATTGGACTTACCGCAGATAAAGATCGCGGAGAAGAATTTTTCAAAGGCTCTAATAAACAGGGATTTGATTTTTACGGATTTCACCTCATGCTGACAGATATAAATCATTTGAAAAAATTTATAATTGGCGATTTCAGAGCCAATTTTGGACAGGGGCTGGTAATCTGGAACGGTTTTTCGATGGATAAATCTGCCAATATTCACGCAATAAAAAAGCGAAACAACGGATTTTCTGCATATTCATCTTCCGACGAAGTAACTTTTCAGAGAGGTCTGGCTTCTACATTGCAGTATGGTTCGTGGGAATTTTCTCCTTTTATTTCGTATAAAAAAATTGATGCTGCCATGAATGAAGACAATGCCTATACTTCGCTGTCAAATAACGGATTGCACAGAACGCCGAATGAGATTGCAAAAAAACACGCCTTACCGGAAACTGTTGCGGGAATAAACGTTGCCTGTGAAAAAACTTTCTGGCGCATTGCTACGACTTTCCTTTACGGACGGTATGACGGTACGGATATGAGAGAAATTAAACCCTACAACATGTTTGAATTGCATAAGTCTTCAAATGCCAACATGTCAATAGATTACAGGTGGTTGATAAAAAACGTTTCCATTTTTGGCGAAGCGGCTGTAAGTTTAAACGGCGGAAAAGCGGTAATTGCCGGCGTATCAACGGATATAAACAGGTTTGCGCAGGCGTCGATTTTATACAGAAATTATCAGAAAAACTATCAAGCTGTTTATGCAGACGCTTTCGGTGAAAACGGCAATACGGCAAATGAACATGGACTGTATCTTGGACTTACAGCCCTGCCTCATCGAAACTGGAAAATTTCTACATATTTTGACATGTTTTCTTTTCCATGGCTTCGTTATGGAATAAATTCTCCTTCTTCAGGATATGATTTTATGATGCAAATAAATTATACGCCAAATAATGATTTTGATTTTTACGTAAGGCTGCAATGCGATAAATCGCTGAAAAATCTGTCAATACAGGATTCGACCATTGCATCTGTTCAAAATATAAACCGCGCAAAAATACTTTTAAATGCAAAGTATATTTTATCGAAAGGACTGAGTATGAGCAGCAGAATTGCTTTCGGATTTTTCGATCCCGAATTTCAGAACAGTGAAAAAGGATTTCTTATGTATCAGGACGTCAGATATAAGCTGCAAAGTATTCCGCTCTCGTTTTCTGCGAGGTATGCAATTTTTGCGACAAATAGCTGGAATACAAGACTGTATGCTTACGAATCGGATATTTTATACGCATTTTCTGTTCCTGCCTATTACGGCAAAGGCTGTCGTTATTATCTGAATATCAGCTATAAAATATTCCGTAATATTCAACTCTGGTTTAGAATATCTCAAACCAGATATTTTGACAGAAATGAAACAGGAAGCGGTTTGTCAACAATTAAAGGAAATAAACTTACGGATATAAAATTGCAGGCACAATTCAAATTTTGAAAAATCGCGGAATATTATGATAAAATATACCTCACTTAAATCTGTAAATATGCTGTTACCTTATTAAATTTCAGCATATTCTGGATATGTCGGCAAAACAGGCTTTCCTTATAGATTTGCACTTTAAAAAATTGGTAACAGTTTAATTTATTAGAGTTTATGTAAATTTATTTGAGTATATACTGGCTTTCAGCCAGAATTTTCATAACCGTATGTCGTTTGACATACGGACAAACATAATCCCAAAAAACTGGCTGAAAGCCAGAACTTGAATATTTTCTGCTCCACAGGGTTCTGCCTTTACAGGCAG
>JAIROW010000026.1 GCA_031257315.1 Prevotellaceae bacterium | reverse complement strand
AAAACGGAAATAATGCCAATAATAAATATATTTTTCAAATCCAACAGTTAGCCTATTAAATCATTAAGTTCACTTCCGTTTTTTTACAGTCGTCTGTTTTTGGATAAACAGACGACTGTATTCATTACGACAGCCGCCTCTTTGTCGCCATAATCGCGCTTTAACTGCGAAAAATCCTGAAAGCCAAGACATCAAATATTATCTAAGTTCCAAATATCCATCGTGGCATCAAGTATTTTTGTATGCCGTTTTTCAATGGTATCTTTATTCCACGCAGGATTATCTTTATCCGATACAAAACTTGCAATTTCTTTTTGTTGATTTAAAAGATTTGCCTCGCCATACGATTTAAGTTTTTGGTCAAAAGGCTTATTACCAATGGAACTGTTGTGTGATTTGGAAATCAACATTAGATTACCCAAACGATTCAACCATTCGCCTGATACAATGCCATTCTCTGGATTTTCTTCATCTTCGTAAATTCCATACCCATTTGCAACAGGGTCGCCATTCGTGGGTGTTTGCGGTGCAATGTGTTCGATACTTTCGTTGCGGATTAAATCTTCAAAAGAAACTTTGTGTGGTTTTGGGTGATTATCATCGCACAAATAAAGTTCATATTTCCACAAAACATAATTATCTACACGGTTTTGATAAAACCAACTGTTTAAACATGATTTCATTTGTCCATCATTCCAATAACCCCACCAACCGTCGTTCTTAATTCGCCAAATTATATCATCAATATTCTTATTCAGATTTTCAGCAGTGAGATGTACCAAATACTGGTTTAGTCGAGATTCTATTTCGGCACGACCACCGCGAAGAAGATAACGGAATGTAATGTTTTCCAAAAGTTTGGTCAGGCGATTTATTGCTTTTTCTTCTGCTTTTAAATGATAGACTTTGATTAAAAAAGGATATGCCAACGCCATATTATTCAGATAAAACAGGTCTTTCACATAGCTTTCTTGGCTTTTTTCAATTTTTTCAACTGTTTGAAATGCTTGTGACAGACCTGAAACAAAATCTTTTATCCATTCCGATTTATCTGTTTCCAATGACACTATTTTTTCTTTCACGCTTTTAATAACTTCATCGCTGTTAAATCCTTTGCCACTGATTGCACGCCAATAATAATTCAAAACTTCGTCTTCGTCTAAATTTATGCGGACAATTTGCTTGTAAATATTCGATAACTCATCTTCCAAATAAACGATATTATCTTCTATCATTCCCTTGCCATTGCTCGAAAGATAAATTTGAAGCATAAAATATGCTTTGAGAATTTCAAGATTGGATAATTTTTTACCTCTATCATTTTGAAAAGCAAATATTTGTGTTGCCTGTGTTTTGTCTTTTACAATATATTCTGTAATGGTTGCATTTTCAACCAATTCACACCACTTTTCAAGTGTTTCGGTTGAAGTTTCTGCAAATTCCTTCAGAAAAAGTTCTTTTGCTTTCCGTATTCTGATTTTTGAAGTTGTATCAAGTTCGTGAGAATGATTGTGCTTTGCCTCAATAATTTCCTCAACGAAAAAATTATTATCATCAAGAACTGTTTTAAATTTTTGAGTTCCTTTTCTCATATCTTTCAAATAATAATCCGTAATGTCCGACAAGTCAATTTTGACTGTTTCGTCTTTTTCTTTTCTATTTTCAAGTTCTCTTTTCAGCACACTGAAAAAGATAATTAAAGTTGTCAAACGCTGTTGTCCATCAATGACATACAACACATTTTCCTCTTTTATTTCAAAAAGAAAATGTCCCAAATAATATTGATTACCTGCATTTTTCAAGTCCTCAATAAATTGTTCGATTTGTTTCTTTTCCCAAGAGTATGCTCTTTGATAAGAGGGAATTTCAAATCTGCGATTTTTACTGTCAAACAGTTTGTTTATTTTACTTTCCATTATTCTTATTTTGAGGTTGCAATATTAGTAAAAATTTGGACATTAAAAAATTCCCCCTACTCGTCTGGCTTTTCGGACGCGCCCCGTTTTTTTGAATGGTCTCTGTTTCCATTACACCTGCATTGTAATCAGCGTGCGGTTGCGATTGATTTAATCTGTACATAATTTCTAATTTTAAAATGTTATTTATTAATGTATTATTTTTCTTTGCCCGCTCCCGCAACCGCACGAAAAAAAGCGTGAAACTGTTCGTTGATTGCTTACTTTCTTTTCGTGGCTCTGGAAAATGCCGTGGGATTAAAATAAGCACGAACAGTTCACGCCCGAAGACGTGAACTTCCGCAACCTTATTCTCAATCCCTTTTTGAATTTTCCAGATTCCGAAAAGAGAGAACAAGAGCGTTAGCTCTAATATTTAATTATCAATATTTTATTTCTTTACATTCATGTTTTTACCTTTTAATTTAAAACACAAAAATATCATATTTCTCTAACATGCCCAAATCCTGATTATGGCGTTCCGAACTCCGATTTTGGTGTTCCGAACTCCAATTTCGTTGAATTTTGTCTGCGCTTCCTGCAATATCTGTGCAGGAAGTGCCTGCTTGTGGATATTCTCACCATAACTGTGCATTTTTAATTTAAAATACGGACGCAAAGTTACAGAATTTTTCAATACTGCAAATTGATTTGTTTATTTTTTCGCCACAGACGCTAAAAAACAGGAACAGATGAGACAGAAAAAACGTATCCATTCCTCAACGTATGTTGCAATTATCGGGTCGGTGCAGTGCAAAAATCAGCCTGAATGACAGCATTTCAAAAAAAGATTTGAGAATATTTTTAAAATTTGCCGCAATGTCAAAAATATTATTTACATTTGCAGTCTTAAACAGTTGAATTTATTGATGTATTTAAGAAAGAAACAGGTTTTGATTGTTTTGTTTGCAGTTTCGGCGTTCTGTTCAGCCGGACAGCAGCTTTCGACGCCCGACATAAGTTCGTTGAGCGTCGATCCGGCGACGGGCAATATTGTGCTGAAATGGAGAACTCCCAATGTGTCCGAAAATGTTTCGGCTCACGAAATTTCGATTAAACAGTATGTTTCGCCAAACTATTTTTTCAACCCCGACGACAGTGTTTCTCCGCCCGACACGGTCTATACAGCTCCATCGTCGAATATTGAAACTCAAAGAGTTGGATGCCGACTGCGAAACCGAAACGATACCGACATGTCTCCAATAAGCGACATGCACATTACAATGCAGTTTGCAGGCGTGTATAATTCGTGCGAAAATGCTGTCAGCCTGCGCTGGACGGAATACCGGCGCTTTGCGATTGACGAAAACGGACAGACAGACTTGCAAAATCCTGAAACAAAAAAATTTAACGACAATGTCGAATACGAAGTATGGGGGCATTTCGGAAATTCGTTCGATATTTCGGCTGCCGTCAGACTGGTTGCGGCAGGCAGGCAAAACAGCGATATTACGATTGCAAATCTTGAAATTGGCACAACCTGCTATCTGTATGTAAAAGCCGTTTTGCCCAATGGCGATACCGCCACGTCGCACCGTATAGAAATCCCCGTTACCGGACGGCGTTTCCCTTCGGTAATGAATATCGATACTGTTGTCAACAAAAACGGCATGGTGTATCTGTATCTCAATGTTGACAGAAATACTGACGTTGACACGTTTGCAATATACCGTTCAGACGAAAGAATACCGCTCGAATGGTATTATTCTGCCGACGAGGTCTCAGGCTGGATTATAGACCAGACGGCGTCTATCGGGCAGGTCTATAAATACAATATTGTGGGATTTGTTTGCGGAAAACCGTTGCTGAAAAGCGATACGGTAACAAACATAATTATGTATGCCTCTCCGCTGGGGCTTGACGCGGAAATACGGTGGACAGAGTTTTTCAACGAAACCGCAGTCCCGACATATACGCTGATTCGCACGCAGCCTTCGGAGCTGAAAATCGATCCGGGAAATTCGCTGCATTTTATCGACAAGTCAACAAACGATTCTGCATGTTACGGACCGCAGCGCTTCTGTTACATAATGACGGCGCAGACGGAAAAATCGTTTGCCCGCTCCGAACAGTCGTGCATATCAGTAAGTCAGATAATAACAATGCCAGATGCAATTGATCCGGCGTCGGACATTGCAGAAACAAAAAATTGTAGCTGCGAGACCGACTGCATCAACAGGAGACGCCTGTTCGGTCCTGTAACGGATTTGAACGACATTGCCTACAAAATGGAGCTGGAAATATACGACCGCTCAGGTATAAAACTGTTTGCATCGAAAAAAAATTTCGGCGAACCGTTACTGAAAGAATTTCATTTCTGGGACGGCACATATAAAGGCAATCGCGTTAAGCCCGGAATTTATGTGTATTATGCGCGAATCGAATTTAAAAACGCCGACCACCTTACGTTCAGAGGCGGAGTAACCGTAGTTATGTAGGGGCGACCCTGTGTGATCGTCCAAAAAATAAAATTCTGTAAAAATTAAGAATAATGAAAAGAGCTATTTTTCCAGGGTCATTCGACCCGTTTACAGTCGGACACAAAGCGCTGGTACTGCGTTCGCTGAAACTGTTCGACGAAATTACTGTCGCCGCAGGCTTCAACAGCGAAAAAAAATACATGTTCGACATCTCGACACGTTTAAAAATTATTGAAACAACGTTTAAAGACAATCCAAAAGTCCGCGTTGAATCGTATTCGGGACTGACCGTCGATTTGTGCCGCTCGCTTGATACCTATTTTCTGATACGGGGACTGCGCACGGCTTCCGATTTTGAATTTGAACGGGCAATCGGACAGATAAACAAACAGTTGGAACAGAGAATCGAAACCGTATTCATGCTGATTGCGCCAGAACATTCGGCAATCAGTTCATCTATTGTGCGCGACATTCTTTTAAACGGCGGCGACGCTTCGATGTTTCTGACCGTAAATCTGAAAGCTTTTGACTGTATCAGATATTGAATTAACCGTTAATTTTGAATTTTTATAAAATATGAAATATATATACAATACATTACTATGGAGCGTCTTTGTAGTTGACGCAATTATTCTGATGGTTATAAACCTTGTTGTTTTTGCGCTTGTTTATCCGTTTGACAGACGCAGAAAAATTATTCACGAATTGTCATACTACTGGGGTTTGCATTACATCTGGTACAATCCGCTGTGGAAAATCGGATACAGGTGTGAAGCAAATATCGACCCAAAAAAATCATACATAATAATAAGCAATCACCAGTCGATGTTCGATATATGCGTTATATACAAAATTCCGCTGGTATTTAAATGGGTATCGAAAAAAGAAGTGTTCAAAATGCCTTTCGTAGGCTGGCTGCTGAAACTGCACGGCGATATTCTGATTAATCGCGGCGACGCTCAAAGCACAAAAAAAATGCTGCGTCAGGCAGAATCGTGGGTGCGTAAAAAATGCAGTATCAGCATATTTCCAGAAGGAACGCGCTCGCACGACGGCGAAATTCACGATTTCAAAGAAGGTGCATTTTTGATTGCAAAGATGAACCGACTGCCGATATTGCCGGTAATTATCGACGGAACAAGAAAAATGCTTCCTCCCGGCTCCGCGCTTTTCGGCGGAAAAGCAAAATGCACGGTACACGTACTGCCAGAAATCAGCGTCGAAACCGTCGCGTCCATGAAAACCAGAGAGTTAAGCGAGTATGTACGCTCCGTAATGCTGAAAAAAATGTCGGAAATACGAAACAATGTGAATTAAGGTTTGTAGAGACGCGATTAATCGCGTCTCTACTTTTTTACAGGTATCAGTAAAATTGATTATAAGAAATCGAGTTTATGTAAATTTATTTGAGTATATATCTGGCTGAAAGCCAGAATTTTCATAACCGTATGTCGTTTGACATACGGACAAACATAATCCCAAATAACTGGCTGAAAGCCAGAACTTGATATTTTCTGATCCACAGGGTTCTGCCTTTACAGGCAGCGTTATCGTCTCACTGTTTCTTCCGCCGGTCGGTGACCGGCGGTTATGAAAATTCTGGCTTTCAGCCAGATATATGCTTTCAAATATCATATTTAATTTTACATTAACTCTATTATAGATATTAGAATTTATGTAAATGTGCTGTCGCAACAATTAACTGAAAATCAATATTCTAACAAGCGCGGGTCAACGACCTGCGGAATAAACAGAGAATATTGAGATTGCCTGAATTTCCGGCATTTTGGGTAATACGGTCTGACATTCCATGCAATTTTATCATGCAGGTAATGCACAAAACGAATGTCCGTAAGTAGTTATCGGTAAATAAATATATTGAATTAACGGTTTAATAATTGTAAATCAGAGAATTAAATTATTTATGGGACATGTTTATATATAGACGGATACTAACTGCCTGTATCTTTCAACTAACTTTTCCATTTCAAATGCAATTTCAAAAGTGCAAAATTACCAAAAAAAAGTGCAATCTTAAAATTGCATTAATGAAAGACCATTTGTAATATTATAATTTACAGTGAATTACATAATTATTTTCATCAATTTCCACATAAACTGTCGGTCAAATCGCATGGTTCTACAACAATCCGGCTCAAAATAAATCATTTATGGTAATTTCGCTTTGAATCATGCCTGAATAGCTGTTGCGAGCCAGACCATTTGCCGTAATCATGGTTAAATGTACGGCTTTTCGCGTTTTTGTAGCGTCAATAAACGCTGTGCGTTTGTTAAGCAGATTACTGGAATATGATTTGTTTATTGTAAATTCTTTTTCAGAATATTTTATTTCACATATATTGATTATGTTGTCGCGCCGGTCGATGAGCAAATCTATCTCAGCGCCATTTTCCGTATTTCCATTTCGCCAGTTAGCAATATTTGCCGATACTGCCGCAATGCCCAGCGCGGCTTTAATCTGTTTGACATGAGACAGGCAAACGCTTTCAAAAGCGTGTCCTGTCCAGTTGCGGTATTTGGCGCTTCCCAACTGATTGAGCCAGAAATTCTCGTCCGTGCTGTTGTAATTTTTAATAAAGGAGTAGTGAAACAGCCCGAAGGGGTCAATCAGCTGAAAAAGTTTGTCTTTTGTTTTTTTATTGTACGCAAAATATGATTTAATAAATCCGCACTGTTCAAGATCGTCCAGAACAGCAGTCAATCCGCCGCCATTGTTTCCGACGTGCAGGGCAATATCGCCGCGCATTTGTCCTTTTTTCTTTTTTGCCAGAAAATCAACAATTTGCATATACATTTGCGGGTGTTTAAACAGAGAAGAAAACAGCATTTCAAACTCGTTTGTAAGAGGCGCGTTTTGAGCAAAACACATTAAATCAATATTTTGAGCAACACTTTTACCTTTTTCAAACAGATTCAGGTAAAAAGGAACGCCTCCGAATGTCATATAACTTTCCACAATGTCGCGTCTGGAATATCCCATTTTTTTTTCAGCAAAATAATCTTCACATTCTTTCAGTGTGAAAGGCGCGATAAACATTCGACGTGTAACGCGGTTATGCAATCCGCCTCTGTTTTTCAGCAGTTTACCGGTAATCCACGATGTAGCCGAGCCGCAAACTATCAGTAAAATATCGGGACGGGACGAAGCCCATGAATTCCAGAAATATTCCAGACCTGTCAGAAAATCTGACTTGGGCGTATCAATCCATGGCATTTCATCAATAAAAACTACTTTTTTGTTCCGTATTCTGCTGTTTTCCAGTAAATGAATTAACTGTCGAAACGACTCCATCCATGACTGTACCTGCGGATATGGAATTCCAGAATAATGCCCCAGAGATATGTTGAAATTTTTTAACTGTTCTGATTTTTCAGCATTTGCCAAACCTGTAACATAAAAAGCAAACTTTTGATTAAAAAATTCTTTAATCAGAAACGTTTTCCCAACTCTCCGTCTGCCATACACAACTACAAACTCAGGTTGCTGCATTTCATAAAAATTCTTAAAATCAGACTGTTCTTTTTTACGTCCAATTAATTTCATTTAGCATAATTTTGTCTGCAAAAATACAACAATCTTTT
>JAIROW010000024.1 GCA_031257315.1 Prevotellaceae bacterium | reverse complement strand
GCAACCTGACAACCGACGCCGATATTCTGTACGATTTACACGCCGATACAGTCGAAAATATCATGCAAAGAGAGCCAGCAAAGGGCGAAAGTCTTAAACATTATGCCGTTTCGATGATGATAACGTCCGACTGTCTGATAAAAAACAGCAAAACAAGGATACCGTAATCGAAAAATGCCATTGAGACGAAAAAATTCAAAATCCTGTCTTTTTTTGATTAAAGTCCGTGTTTTTTGCTGTTGAAAAATTTTTAATTAAAAATTATTAATATTTGATAATTAGTTGCTTATAAGTATTTTTACATACATAAATCAGAATATTTTTTGCATTGACAGGTAAAGATATTAATTTTGCCGGATTTATTATTGATAATTGCGTAGAAGCGGAAATTATACGTTTTTACAAAATATGTAATGGTTAATGCAGATTTTTCGGAAACGACAGACAATAAATTGCGGAGGCAAACTGCTTGATTTGTCAAAACCTGCGGTGATGGGAATATTAAATGTAACGCCCGATTCATTTTATGCAGCAAGCAGAATTACCGGCGAACATGAAATTATGAAAAGAGTGGAAACTGTTATAAACGAGGGCGCGGCGATAGTCGATATCGGAGCTTATTCGTCTCGCCCCGACGCCGTTCATATAAGTTGCGACGAAGAATATCGCCGGCTGCAACCGGCTGTGTATCTGATAAAAAAACATTTTCCCGATATTTTTATTTCAATAGACACATTTCGCGCCGACATTGTACATATACTGTACGAAAAATACGGTCATTTTATTGTTAATGACATATCTGCCGGCGAAATGGACAAAAACATGATTCCGTCTGTCGCTAAATTCGGGCTGCCGTACATTGCAATGCACATGAGAGGCGCTCCCGACACGATGCAAAATCCGGCAAACTGTTACTATGAAGATATTGTAAACGACATAATTACGTATTTCGTGGACAAAAAAAGAGAACTGGTAGAAGCCGGCGTTACCGACATTATTTTTGATCCCGGATTCGGCTTTTCCAAAACGCTCGAAGCCAACTACAAACTGCTTGCCGGTCTCGACGCTTTCAAAGTTCTTGGACAGCCTGTTCTTGCTGGAATATCGCGTAAATCAATGTTTTACCGACTGCTTGGCTGCTCGCCGGAACAGTCTCTTGCCGCAACCGTTGCAGGAAACATGGCTGCCCTGCAAAACGGCGCCGATATTCTTAGAGTTCACGACGTAAAAGCAGCTTATGATACGGTAGCTGTATTTAATGAATTAAATAAATTTCAAAAATGGACTTTATAAATTTTTCATTTATCGAAATTATTGACATACTGATGGTCGCCTTTATCTTTTATCAGATTTACAAACTGATAAAAGGAACGGCGGCGCTGAATATTTTTGTAGCCGTAATTCTGGTTTATGTAATATATCTGATTGTCAAACTGTTGAAAATGGAGTTGATGACCATGATTCTCGGACAGTTTATAGGCGTCGGAGTTATTGCTTTGATTATACTGTTTCAGCAGGAGATACGCAAATTTTTGCTGCGTATCGGGACAAACTACGTAACGCGCTCGCGCAGTTCATTTATCGGAAAAATTTTTTCGCAGGCAAACAATGAAGCCTCAAATGCGTCTAACAGTACAATTGTCGAAGCATGTCGAAGCATGTCCGAAAGCAAAACAGGCGCTTTGATTATTATGGGACGCGCTTCGTCGCTGCAAATGTACGTTGAAACAGGCGATATTATCGACGCTAAAATCAACGCGAGGCTGCTGGAAAATATTTTCTTTAAAAATGCTCCGCTGCACGACGGCGCTGTTATCATAATTAATAATAAAATACATTCGGCAAGATGTATTTTACCGTCAAGCGAAAATTTTGAACTTCCAGCGCATTTCGGAATGCGTCACAGAGCGGCGGTCGGAATTACGGAAGTTACAGACGCAGTGTCAATTGTGGTATCCGAAGAAACGGGACGGATTTCATACGTCGAAAACGGTAAGATAGAAAACAATATCAGTCCCGAATATTTGCTGACGTTGCTCGAAAAAAATGTAAATTCGGACAGAAAATGATTTTTTAATATTATATTACAGGATTTAATTTTTAAT
Source organism: Prevotellaceae bacterium (assembly GCA_031257315.1). Taxonomy (GTDB): domain Bacteria; phylum Bacteroidota; class Bacteroidia; order Bacteroidales; family UBA932; genus JAIRLF01. The sequence goes on along the minus strand of JAIROW010000024.1, from coordinate 3,851 downwards.
ATGAATTTGATATGAAAAAAACAGTATTGTTGATTTTTTTACTTAACTTTCTGTTTTCGGGCGTTAACGCTCAAAACATGCAATTCTCCAAAACAAGGCACGATTTTGGAACAATAAACGAATCTAACGGCGACGTGTCTCATACTTTTACATTTAAACACGTAGGAAAATCGCCGCTGGTAATTCAAAACGTAGAAACTTCCTGCGGCTGCACGTCTCCCGAATGGACAAAAGAACCGGTTCAACCCGGCAAAACAGGCGTAGTAAAAGCTACTTTCAATCCGGTGGGACGGGTCGGTCATTTTGAGAAAAAATTAACCGTTAAAACAAATCTTGGAACAGCAGATTTATATATTACAGGACTTGTTGAAGCAAAAGTTCTTACTGTTGAAGAACAGTATCCGTTTTCGGTGGACAATCTGAGATTGAAAAACGGAACTCTCGAACTGTACCGCATACTTTCGACGGCTTCAAAAACCGAACAGCTCGAAATGATTAACACTGGAACCACGCCTCTTGTGGTAAATTTTGAAAATGTTCCAGCTCACATCAGCATTGTCGCCGAACCTGTCAGTGTTCCTGCCGGTTCAAAAGGTATAGTTAAATGTACATACAATGCGGCAAAAAAGAAAGATTTTGGAATTACTGTTGATGAAGTAACCGTAAGAGTAAAAAATTTGAAAAATACGCTGAAAATCAGAGCCAATATCGAAGAAGACTTTTCAAAACTGACGCCGGCAGAACTTGAAAAAGCTCCAGTTCTGAAAACCGACAATGCAAACAGCCAGTTTAACACAATAAAAAAAGGCGATAAATTTACCGGAACATTTGAAATTAAAAACGAAGGAAAAACGGATTTGATAATCCGTAAAATATCAAGCGATTGCGACTGCGTAAAGGCAAGCGTTGACACTCAAACTGTAAAACCCGGAAAAATGGCGACTCTTAAACTGGAACTTACAGCTTCCAGTACAGGAAGCAAACTGTACAGTACAACGGTTTTCACAAATGCTCCAAAACAGCGTGAAAAAATATTCTACATGTCGGGAACGGTCGAATAAACACAAATAAATGAACAGACTGGTAAAAAGTATTCCCAACGCTTTAACTTCATGCAACCTTCTGTGCGGGTGCATTGCAATTGTTCGGGCTTTGCACGGAGACCTCGAAATGGCGACAATCGCTATTATGGTTGCCGCCATATTCGATTTTCTGGACGGTTTTGCAGCCCGTCTGTTAGACGCCCGCTCGTCCATTGGTTTGGAACTTGATTCTCTGGCAGATGTGGTAAGTTTTGGCGTTGCGCCGTCGGCAATTTTCTATTATATCCTGTCGGTTACGCAAAAATATATATCTGTTGAAATCCCTGATATTGTTCCATTTGCAGCTTTTTTGATTGCCGTATTTTCAGCTTTGCGTCTGGCAAAATTCAATATCGACAAAAGGCAGACAGAGTCGTTCATAGGCTTGCCTACTCCGGCATGCGCAATATTTGCCTGCGGGCTGGTTTATTTCGACATATTTACCGCCACAGGATATTTTGTAATTCTTGCTCTGATTGCGACGCTTTGCGCATTGCTTGTATGCGAGTTACCGATGTTTTCGTTAAAATTGAAAAAAACAGAATCTTCGTTATTTATAAAAAAATACGGATTTCAGACAGTTCTAACTGTATGCTCGCTGATTTTATTGATAATCATACAGTTAAAAGCTCTAAGCCTTATCGTGGGACTCTATGTGCTGCTATCTGTCGTGAAAAATCAATTGACAATTGACAATTGACAATTTGCGAGGTTTTTGTGTTTGAGGGGAGACCGTGTTTTCTCTGAATGAAATTCTGGAATGGCTGTTTTTTACCGTGTTACATTTCTAACTGCCCGTCATGTCTGTATAACGGCATTTCATGTTTGCAGTTAATTTGATTTTTTTTTTTATGATTTACTGTTTTTAAACTGAACTGATTTTGTTCTTTTTTGTTTTTTTTTAAGAGATTAAAATAGAATTTTGGTGATTTTGATAAATAATTGTTATCTTTGTACCCGTATTTTATTCAGATTACGCAAATTTGACAATTGTTTGAAATTAAAAAAATTAGGATTTATGAAAAAAGTTAAAAAAATTGTATTATTTATTGCAACGATTGCTTTGACAGCTTGCAATTACAGTAGTAAGGAGGACAATTCATCGAATTTCGGCGAAACCGGCGCTGACGGATTTGTCGGCAACGAAAAGTACACCGATTACGGTGAAAATCCATTTATTTTGACGGCTGAACAGCCCGTTTCCACTTTTTCAATTGACGCAGACGGCGCATCTTATGCAAATGTCCGGCGCTTTCTCAATCAGGGGCAGATGCCGCCAAAAGAAGCAGTCCGCATTGAAGAACTTGTCAATTATTTTACATTCAACTGTGCAGAACCGCAAACCGGTGAAAATGTCTCGATTGAAACAGAAATTTCCTCCTGCCCATGGAATACGCAACATCATCTTTTAAGGATAGGAATAAAAGGTAAAACACTGGATATAAATGCTTTACCAGCTTCAAACTATGTTTTTCTGATTGATGTATCCGGTTCGATGAACTCGTCGGACAAACTGGGAATCCTGAAAGCCGGTTTTAAGGCAATGACCGAACATTTGACTGATAATGACCGTATTGCAATAGTAACATACGCCGGTTCGGCTGGTGTTGTTTTGCAGTCAACCGCAGGAAACAACAAGGATATAATCAGGCAGGCAATAGACAGGCTGGAAGCGGGCGGCTCTACGGCTGGAGCAGCTGGCATCAATACGGCATACGAAATTGCACAGCAAAATTTTATTGAAGGCGGAAACAACCGCATTATTCTGGGTACCGACGGCGACTTTAACGTAGGCATTTCGTCTAACAAAGAGCTTATAAAACTGATTGAGGAAAAGCGAGATAAAGGTATTTACCTTACCGTTCTGGGCGTTGGCACAGGCAACCTCAACGACAGCATGATGGAGCAGATTGCCGACCATGGCGACGGAAACTACGAATATATCGACAATGCCGATGAAATTCAGAAAGTTTTTGTCAATGAAAAACTGAAACTCTATACCGTAGCCAAGGACTGCAAAAATCAGATAACATTCAATCCGTCAATGGTAGTTTCCTATCGTTTAATCGGTTACGAAAACCGCGCCATGAAAAATGAAGATTTTGAAAAAGATACGGTTGACGCTGGCGATCTCGGCTCTTCGCAGACCGTAACAGCCGTTTACGAGCTGATGTTAACCGACGCCACAGTTGCTCAGCCTTACGGAACGTTTGAATTTCGTTATAAAATGCCGGACGAAACGTCAAGCCGTCTAATTTCAAAAAGCATCGAAAATGGGAAACAGTTTATAGAAAGCGCTTCTGAAAACCAGCGTTTTGCCGCCGCTGTTACTGCTTTTGGCTTGATACTTAAACAGTCAGAGTTTAAGGGCGAAGCAAACAAACAAATGGTCAGGGATTTGGCTGCAAATGCTGTAACCTTTGATCCTTACGGTTATCGTGCAAAATTTTTAGAATTGCTTGAAAAGATTAGTGATTAAATATTAGAGTTTATGCAGATTTAAAGATGTAGCAGGGGTGCGATTAATCGCGCCCCTGTTTTCAAATATCATATTTTTCATCACCGCAGATCAACGTAGAGACCTTGCATACAATGTCTCTAAAAGTTATAATCTTACATTAGAGTTAATGTAAAATTAAATATGATATTTGAAAGCATATATCTGGCTGAAAGCCATAATTTTCATAACCGCCGGTCGTTGACCGGCGGAAGAAACAGTGAGACGATAAGGCTGCCTGTAAAGGCAGAACCCTGTGTATCAGAAAATAT
>JAIROW010000264.1 GCA_031257315.1 Prevotellaceae bacterium | reverse complement strand
AAAGACTGGTACGCCGATAACAGTAATATGTACATGAAATAAATTTATTTTCATATAAATACGATATACAACCCACCCCGTTATCTCATTTTTTCAATTGAGGCAACGGGGTGGGTTTTCAAAATGATGTTCTCAAAAATGAGACAAAAAAAGATGTATTTCACCGGCTACGGAATATACAAAATATTATAAGGGTGCGATTTATCGCGCCCTTAAATCCGTGCCATCTACGATACACCGTTCCAGCGCCAGCTGCGGTATATCATTTTGAATACACTACCCATTCGGGCTAAAAAAAACGTCTTCAACCCCTGATTCGCATATTTTATGAAAAATAATCTGCAATCTTAATATCTTCGCTTGATTGTTAAAATATTGGTTTTAAGCTAATTGTTGCAATAGCATACTTGTATTATACTTTATTATGTATTACAAATAAAAACAGTTACGACGATTTAAAAATTTGCGAAACCACTGTCTTTCATATCTCTTTATACTTTGTTTTATACATCAATATTAACAGTATTTTGCAATTATGCCTGTTAAAATATTAATAATCAGGAGAAAAATATTTTTGTGATTTAAAACTTTGTATAAATATTTCTCTTATTCAATTAAGGGTTAATATATTGACTTTAAAAGATGTTAAAAAACAGTGTAATTTACTGAAAATTTAAAAATTTCCATGCCTATCCCCATAATCGGCTATTTTTTCACATAAAAAATACCTACAAAAGGGGATTGCACAGGTTTTGAAAAAGCCCGACCTTTGCGCCGTGAAATTTTAGAATATTTGTTGATTTATTATGAATAAAATTGGAATTTTTTATGGTTCATCGGGGGGTAACACACAGGGAGTTGCCAGCCGTATAGCAAAAAAACTGGGCGTTGCCGACAACGACATTTACGATGTTGCCAATGCAAAATCCGGCAATTTAACGGCTTACGATACGCTGTTGTTAGGCAGCTCGACATGGGGACTGGGCGATTTACAGGACGACTGGGAAGGTTTTATCGGCGAGGTTGCCAAAACTGATTTGTCGAACAAAAAGGTTGCACTGTTTGGGTGCGGCGATTCTGCCTCCTATTGCGACACGTTTTGCGATGCAATGGGGAAAATCTATCGGGCAGTCAAGGACAAAACCACAGTTATTGGCTCTGTCGATACGGCGGGATATTCTTTCGATTCGTCCGAAGCTGTTGTTAACGGTCAATTTGTGGGACTTGCGCTTGACGAAGACAACGAAAATCAACTGACAGACGACCGCATAAATGCGTGGGTTGAAATTATAAAATCGGCAATTTGACGTTATGCGAATTTTTACCTGCAATAACTGTTCAAGAATACATCTTGAAACAGGAAATACACAAATCCATTTTAATTCGCTCCGACATCTGGAAAAGTATCTGGAGACCCTTGATTCGATTGACGCGGCTCATTATGCCGGCGTCAATCGGAAAAAGGGATTGAAAAAAGTGATTATTATTCCTCTGGACAGCTCCGGCGCCGTTCATCTGGGTTTTACCGAACAGGAATTTGAAAACTACAAGACGGTTATCCGTAATTATCTGTCAGAAAACGGAACTCATGCGAGAAAACGTGTCGTATCAGGCGAAATTCAGTCAGCGAACTGAAATCAATAATTAAAAAAAACAGATTGACATGTTAAAATTTTTATTTACTGTATTTGTATTGATTGCCGTATCGTTGCAGAGCGGTTTGGCGCAGCTGCAAATCGGCGGATACGGAGAAGTGGCATTGACCCGCAATTTTTTCAGCGACAATATCAACCGCTATTCCCATGCCGCAGATTATAAAGATGCAAAAGGACATGGACGGTTCGATTTGCCTCACGTTGCGTTTGCAATTGGATATAATTTTGGCTCAAAATGGAAAATGTATTCCGAAATTGAGTTTGAGCATGGAGGCACGGAATCGGCAGTGGAACTGGAAGCCGACGAAGCGGGCGAATATGAAAGTGAAATCGAACGCGGCGGCGAAGTCGTTCTCGAACAGTTCTGGATAGAACACAGCTTTACCGGCGCGTTAAATCTTAGAATGGGACATATTGTTGTTCCCGTCGGTTACACAAGCGCAAATCACCTGCCAAACGAGTTTTTCACAGTTTACCGTCCCGAAGGTGAAAATACTATTATGCCGTGTACCTGGCACGAGACTGGCGTGAGCCTCTGGGGACGAATTGGCGCATTTCGATACGAAGCGCAGCTGCTGCCGGGGCTGGATTCCGAGCTTTTCAGCCGACAAAACTGGATACATGGAGGCTCGGCGTCGCCCTACGAATTTAAAGTTGCAAACAAATACGCCGGAATGTTGCGTATCGACAATTTTTCGGTAAAAGGTTTGCGTATGGGACTGAGCGGTTACTACGGTTACAGTTTCAACAACAGCATACAGCCATCGACAGCCGAAAAATACAATAAAGTAAAGGGAGCGGTAAGCATCGGTTCGTTCGATTTTGAATACCGGCAATCGCGCGTCATTGCACGCGGCTATTTCGACTACGGTCATCTTGGCAACTCGGAAGATATATCGAAATATAATAAGGGTTTGATGAAAAACTCGCCCTCGCCGCGAACCAACGTTGCTTCCGACGCAATATGTACTGGCGTGGAAGCCGGTTACGACATTTTGCCATTTATATACAGAAAAACAAAAGCCGACAAACAGCGGCAGCAGCTTTTTGTTTTTGGCAGATACGAATACTACGATTCGATGTACAAAACCGCAGCCAATATCGCCGACAACGAATGGTGCGGACGTCAACGCGCAGTAGCAGGCGTCAATTATTTCCCGATAAAGGAAGTCGTGATAAAAGTCGAATATTCGGCAGGCATACTGAAAAAGCAGTATAATAACGAAAACAGTTTTTCCATAGGCGTAGCGTATGCCGGCTTTTTCAGGTAATGGAACAGAGACGCGATTAAAGTAGAGACGCAATTAATCGCGTCTCTACGATTTCAGGGGCTGTCCCAAAAAAGGCTAAAAACCATCAGGCAATAGCGCAGGGCGCCGTCCTGCGAACCGTAACGTCTGCGCCCCGCCCACGACTGGACAGGGCGCAGACAATGTAGCTTGCGCCATTTCAGGGCTGCATTTTTGCGGTTGTATTTATTTCGCAGGGCGTTGCCCTGCGCTGTTGATTCAGGGCTTTCAGCAATTGAGGAACGTCTCTTATAAAAATATTGGTTTTCAGCCAATTGCTGTGATGGCAAATTTACGTAAACCCTATTCCCCAAAAAAAGCCAAGATTTGACGAAAATTTTGCAATAGAGTTTATGTAATTTTAAATATGATATTTGAAAGCATATATCTGGCTGAAAGCCATAATTTTCATAACCGCCGGTCAACGACCGGCGGAAGAAACAGTGAGACGATAAGGCTGCCTGTAAAGGCAGAACCCTG
>JAIROW010000263.1 GCA_031257315.1 Prevotellaceae bacterium | reverse complement strand
AAAGACTGGTACGCCGATAACAGTAATATGTACATGAAATAAATTTATTTTCATATAAATACGATATACAACCCACCCCGTTATCTCATTTTTTCAATTGAGGCAACGGGGTGGGTTTTTCTTAAAATCACAGTTTCGGAAACTTCATTATCTAATTAAAGTGCATTAAAAATGAAATAATGAAATTATTCTGTTATTTAATAAGCTGGGATTTAGATTTTAACAGGCAGGTGATTTTCTGTTAAAAAACTTGTTTAGGCTCTGCTGTTAAACTCCATCATGTAAAATTGTGCAGGATTTTTTAGTAAAAATGAGCAATTTGTCATATTTTTTTTATAGTCCGATATTTGGATTCAAAAAATGTAAGAAAATAAATTTGTCTCATTTTTCAAGTGCAAGTGTTTCTGTTAATTTTATCATATTTCCTTGCACTTATTACAGAATAATAATATATTATGAAGTTTAACAGCAGACCCTGATTGAAAAATTTAGCTTTTGAAAGTGTTAAAGTAAACAGTTACTGACAGCAAATAAAAAAGACACGAAGGATTTCTTTATTATCCTTCGTGTCTTTGTGCTTTCGTGTTTAGATATTTATCCGGATTAAAAGACGAGATTGTCGGGTTTGATGACGGAGAATTTTTCCGCATCGGATTTCCGTATGGAGACGTTGCCGCTCTGCCAGTTGGATGGTAATCCGCCGATGATATGTCCGAGAAAGACGACTTTTATTTCGTGATAGCCTTTGGCGAGGGCGACGGATTTGTCGTTACGGGAGTAGCGTTTGACTTCGCCTTTGTTGTTGACGATCAGTTTGCCGTCGATCCATACTTCTTCGTTGTCGCTGGAGAAATAGTAAACGCCGTCTTCCTCGATGTTTACATATCCGGTGGCAACGGTTGCGAATTGCTTATAGTTGCGCATGGAGTTGCTGTACGGTTCGACGCGGATGAGGTCGCGCCATGCGTGCATAATGCTGTCCGTCCATTCTTTTATGCCGTTGAGCTGTGATGATTCCATAAATTCGCCGTATGCTATTTGCATTTTCAGTCCGGGCGTTGCCTGCGCGGGCGGGGTAACGGCTGGAGCGAGCGATTGTTTTTCTACGGTGATGGTGCGCGTTTCGCTCATCTTGCCGGAGGGGAGGACGGAGCGGATTTTCAGTGTGCCAGATGTGGTAAACTCGATGGGCGTTTCGTAAACTTTCGATTTTTCGCTCGGTTCGGAGCCATCGATAGTGTATATCATCTTGACGGGGCGAGTGGTGGTAAATTCCAGCGTGGCTTTGTCGGTGAAGGCGACGAAATTACATGAGCCGTTCGGTTGTTCCGGCTGGGGAATGTAGTAGTTTATTTTGTGTCCGTCGAGCCTGACGAGGGCATTGTCCAATCGGCGCTCGAAGTCGGCGTAGTCCTTTTTCTCTACTGCGCTCCATGCTATTTCGGAGAGTGCGATGATGCGTGGATAGCCGCGATATTCCAGAATTTCGTTTGTGTAGAGGTATTCTCCCCAGAGGTTGGATTGCACGCCCTTGATGTGATGCGCCATGCCCATTGCTATAATAGTGTCGGGTATGGGATTGTATTTGTAAACGTTGGCGAGAGTATTGTATCCGCCAATAGCCATGGGTGATATTTTGTAATCGCCCTGGAACTGGTCGATATACATTCCGACGGTGCCTCCTGGCGTCATGATTACGTCGTGGTCGAGGCTGGCAGCGGCTATTCCGCCTCCTTCGCCTCTCCATGACATCACGGTTGCGGTCGGAGCGAGACCTCCTTCGAGTATTTCGTCCCAGCCGATGATGCTTTTGTTATATCCGGCGAGGAATTTTTCCATTCTTTGTATGAACCAGCTTTGCATGAGTTGTTCCGCCGACACGTGTTCGGTTGATTTGAAGCCGAGTTCCTTTATGCGTTTTTGGCAATGGGGACAGGCATACCAGCTTTCCTTCGGACATTCGTCGCCGCCGATGTGGAAATATTCGGAGGGGAAGAGAGCGACGACTTCCTTGAATACATTTTCAAAGAACTCGAATGTAAAGTCCTTGCCTGGGCAAAGAACGACATCTTCAACGCCCCATACTAAGCGGGGCGTGGTTTGTTCGCCGGTGCAGGAGAGTTCGGGGTAGGCTGATATGGCTGCGAGTTCGTGTCCGGGTATTTCAACTTCGGGAATGACGGTGATGTAGCGGTCGGCGGCATATTTGACGATGTCTTTTATCTCTTCCTGAGTGTAGAAGCCTTCGCTGTTGTTGCTCTTTGAGCCGATTTCCGTCAGCTTTGGATATTGCTTGATTTCGATGCGCCAGCCTTGATCGTCCGTCAGATGCCAGTGCATACGGTTGATCTTGAAAAGGGCAAAGACGTCGAGCTGTTTCTTTACGTTTTCCACAGAAATAAAGTGGCGGCAGGGGTCGAGCATCACGCCGCGATATGCAAATCTTGGCTCGTCCTTTACTTTCACTGCCGGAGCAGTCCATGCGATACCGTTCACGACTGTCGGGCTTTCGATTTCGGCAGGCAGCAGCTGCATGAAGGTTTGCATACCGTAGAAGAGTCCGTTGGGCGTTTTGGCTTCCACCGTAATTTTGTCCTTTTCTACATTCAAAACATAACCTTCTTCATTAACCGGCAGTTCGGTTTTAACTACAAGTTTAATGTAATTGCTCGATGGTTTTGCCGTCGTTTTTGAAAGAGCATATCCTGTAGAGCGATTGATCTTTTCGATAAAAAAATCGGCAATTTTGGCTGAGGCTTCATCTGCGGCAACAAAAACAGTGTTGTTTTTCAACGCAAATTCTCCTTGCTGAACGTTAAGTTCCATCGGTTTTGGCGTAACGTTTATCCCCTTATTATAGGACTGTTCCTTATATGATTTACAGGAAACCGTCAAAACCGTTAAAATCATTATCAATGATTTTCTAATAATTTTTACATACATATTATATAATTTATAAAGGTTTATTTTTTGTTTTTCAAAGCTTTTTCCCACGTCCATGCCGTTTGCAGCATTGCGCTTACAGAAGTTTCGGCTTTCCAGCCCAGTTCGCTGTTTGCCCATGACGGGTCTGCCCATACTTTTTCAATATCGCCTTCGCGACGACCAACAATTTCTCTTTCGACTTTAACTCCGGTAGCTTTTTCAAATTCGTTTAACACTTCAAGCACCGACAAGCCCCGTCCGGTACCGAGATTGAAAAATTCCAGTCCCTTTCTGTTTCTGTTTTCCAGAAGCCGTTCTACCGCAATAACGTGAGCCTTAGCCAAATCCGACACATAAATATAATCGCGGATAGCCGAGCCGTCGGGAGTATTGTAGTCGCTGCCAAAAACTCTCAACCGGCTGCGGATACCGATAGCCGTTTGAGTAACAAATGGAATCAGATTGTTCGGTATGCCGTTTGGCAGTTCTCCTATTGCCGCCGAAGGATGCGCTCCTACAGGGTTAAAATATCTTAACGCTATGGATTTAAGATTTTTATCGGCGTGTATTGCGTCTCTTATTATTTCTTCGGCAATCTGTTTTGTATTGCCGTATGGCGAGGTTGCAGCTTTTACGGGCGCATCTTCTGTAACCGGCAGTTTGTCTGGTTGTCCATAAACAGTGCATGATGACGAAAATACAAGATTGGGGCAATTGTATTTACTCATGAGTTCAAGAATGTTAAGCAGCGAAACCAGATTGTTTCGATAATACATCAGCGGTTTTTCTACCGATTCGCCAACTGCCTTGCTTGCTGCAAAGTGTATAATTGCCTTTATGTCAGAGTATTGATTAAAAATCCGTTCCATTGCCGACATATCGCAGCAGTCAATCTGTTCAAAATCAGGTTTTTTTCCTGTTATCGAAGCTATTCCGTCGAGAACTTCAAGCGACGAATTGGATAAATTATCAACAATAATTACTTCATAACCATTGTTTTGCAATTCTACAACCGTGTGAGAACCGATGTATCCCGTTCCTCCTGTTACCAGTATTTTTTCCTTTTTCATATATCGTATTTTGTTAATATTTTAAAATATGTATTACTTATTTTTGTTCAATAAACCGTCAAGCAGCAGCGACAGACTCGTTTCATCGAGTCTTCTGCCGATTATGTTTTTGTCGCGGTCAAGCAGATAAGCCTGAGGTATAGTGTATAAACTGTACTTTTTCCTGAAATTGTTTTCGTTAGTTGGATCCCAGACATTTGTCCATTCAACAAACCTGTTTTTTGCAACATAATTAATCCATTCCTCTTTATTGCTTTGAGAATAAACGCAGTATCCGGCAAGTCCAGTATCTTTGTATTTGCAGAAAACTCTGTATATTTTAGGGGTTTCAAGATAACAGTGTCTGCACCCCGGGTCGAAGAAATATACCAGAATAAAAGGAGAATCAATATCATAAAGTGATTCAAAAGAGCCGGTTATGGTTTCCATTTTCAGATTTTCAGCTTTTTTTCCAATTAAAGTCGCTCTGAATTTTTTTGCATAATCGGCAACTTCCGCAATAAATTCGACACTTTCGTTCATTACTTTATTATTCAGATAGTAATTGTCGGCAATATGAACTGTAATATTCTCAGCGCCAAGCATTTCCGACATAAGGTAGATATTGTATAAATGCCTTGCCGCAAGTCGCAGATTCATTGTATCGTTTTGAAATCTGTCTAACAGTCCGTCAATTGCAACAATAACAGAATCATGCTGTTGTGGTATTGTAGCCATGCACGAGTCGATGTGTGAAAATAAGGCTTCGTTTTTATCTTCTTCTGTTGCAAAATGCTGGAAAGTCGATTTGGAACTTATTGAATCAAAATCATTTTGACCAATATTTTGCTTCGACACTCCACAAGCGTATAAAAATATAAAAGAAAATAAAATCACAACTAATATTTTTCTCATGTAATTATTATTATGTTTTGAGTGTTTTTTCATTTTTTATTTAATTGTTTCCAACATTCCATTCACTTTCAATTTGATAACTTCAATGCTTTCCAAGCCGTCGTTATCTACCGCTTTAATTGCAATGTGGTATATTCCGGCTTTGAGTTTGCGTTGTTGTTTGCCGTCCACGTCGCGGATTACAACAGGTTTGAAGCCTTTGCTTTCTTCATAATCGAAATCCCATGAATAGAATTCTATACCGGCGTCGCTGTCGCCTTTGGCTGTAAATTCTATTTCGCGATAACCGTCCGGCTCGCGCGAAAGTTCGGTTATTTTTACTTCTATTTTTGGCTTTTTTGAGATTGGAATAATATCGTCCACATTTACTAATTGAATGATTATGTTTTTTTCGTTTTTCAGACGCGCCGCTTCCTGTATTGCGCCTTTGTTAAACGAAAATGCAATTATGTAACCGACATGTTTTCCGGCTTTTACGTTTTTTTCAAAAAGAATACTGTCGTATTGTTCGGCAGATACGGAGAAATTTTTCACAACGTTTACGCCAACACGTTCCTGTTGTTTTACCTGTATTGGCGCTCCGTCGTTTGCCTTACCGTCTATGCCTTTGTCGCCGCCTTTTTTACCGTGAGCCGCGCCTCCGAATTGTCCGATTATCCATGTTTCAAATTCAAATGGATTTTGATTGAAAAGCGTATCGTAATCATATTTATACAACTGCAAAGTGTATGAATTGGCATAAATACTTGTAAATAAGTCTGTTTGCTGCTGCAATCGCAATTCTGTAACTTTCACTGCCTGAACGGATTGGTCAATGCCAATCCATTGCCGTTTAAGTTTATCGGCTACGGCTATGGTTGTTCC
>JAIROW010000155.1 GCA_031257315.1 Prevotellaceae bacterium | reverse complement strand
TCATTCCCGACGCATAATCGTCAAGATAAAGACTGTACGGCGGTATAAGCCAGACATTTACCTGCGACGGATATAAAGTCTGTGCCTTTGCCGTTGAAACTGTCGCTATAATCAGAACGACGAACAGTTGCCGTAATAAACTAAGAATCAACCTTTTCACATATTTAGTTTTTCTATTGTTATTTAGAACATAATAACACTGTATTCCACAAAATAAACGCCAAAGTTATAATTTTTTTTGAAAAAATTTTTTCGGTTAAACTGTAAATTGCTAATTTAAATAAAATTTCTTTACACTTTAACTTCTGTAATTATATTGGTATGTTGCGGGCTGAAAAATATGTGTTTATCCGAATTTTTAATTCTACGTATCTGTTATCGCCTCAATCCATTCCACGTTTACAGCAATCTCTTAGCAAACGTTGCTGATTGTTCGAGATATGCCACCGACAAACTCTCCATTTTATACATGGAAAGCGTTTAAAGATGAATTATCTACATACTTTTGAACAGCCTCAAAAGCAGGTTAGTCGTTCATTTTTAAGACGGCGAGAAAGGCTTCCTGCGGAACTTCCACGTTACCAACCTGTCGCATACGTTTTTTTCCTTTTTTCTGTTTTTCGAGGAGTTTGCGTTTGCGTGAAATATCGCCTCCGTAACATTTTGCAAGCACGTCTTTTCTAAGAGCTTTGACTGTTTCACGAGCAATAATTTTTGCACCGATAGCCGCCTGTATTTTTATTTCAAACTGTTGACGCGGGATAAGTTCTCTGAGTTTTTCGCACATTTTTCGTCCGAAATCGTATGAATGGTCTTTGTGAATCAGGCTCGAAAGGGCGTCAACAGGTTCTCCGTTCAGCAGAATGTCGAGTTTGACCAAATCAGCAGGACGGTAGTCGCCCATTGTATAGTCGAATGAAGCGTATCCGCGCGATATGCTTTTCAGTTTGTCGTAAAAATCGAAGACAATTTCTGAAAGAGGCATGTCGTATGTGATTTCTACTCTGTCGGTTGTCAAAAAATGCTGATTTTTAAGAGTTCCACGTTTGTCGAGACACAGTTTCATGACAACGCCGAGATACTCGGTTTTGGTAATAACTTGAGCAATAATATAGGGTTCTTCCACTCTGTCAATCAGCGTCGGAGAGGGTAAACCGGAGGGGTTGTGTACGACTGTTTTTTCGTTTTTTGTTGTATAAACGTTGAACGACACGTTTGGAACTGTTGTAATTACGTCCATGTCAAATTCGCGATAAAGCCGTTCCTGTACGATTTCCATGTGTAAAAGTCCAAGGAAACCGCATCTGAAACCGAAACCGAGCGCGAGCGACGATTCTGGCTCGAAAGTCAGAGAAGCGTCGTTAAGCTGTAATTTTTCGAGCGATGCTCTCAGATTTTCATATTCGTCGGCGCTTGTGGGGTAAATTCCTGCAAAAACCATAGGTTTAACGTCTTCAAATCCTGAAATTGCCTTTTCGCAGGGATTTGCGACGTGAGTAACCGTGTCGCCGACTTTTACTTCCGAAGCGGTCTTAATGCCTGATATAATGTAACCTACGTCTCCGGCTTTAATTTCCTGTTTTGGTAGCATGTTCAGTTTTAACGTACCTATTTCGTCTGCTTCGTATTCTCTGTTTGTTGCAAAGAATTTAACTTTATCGCCTTTTCTGATTGTTCCGTTAATGATTTTAAAATAAGCAATTATGCCGCGAAATGAATTGAAAACAGAGTCGAATATGAGAGCCTGTAAGGGAGCATTTTCGTCGCCTTTTGGCGAGGGTATTTTTTCAACTATGGTTTTCAGTATTTCGTCCACGCCGGCTCCGGTTTTGGCGCTTGCCGGGATAATTTCGTCGGGTTTGCAGCCAAGCAGGTCTGTTATCTGGTCTTTGACTTCTTCTACCATTGCCGAATCCATATCAATTTTATTCAATACGGGAATTATTTCAAGATCGTGTTCCAGAGCAAGATAGAGATTTGAGATTGTTTGAGCCTGAATGCCCTGCGTGGCGTCAACAACGAGTAAAGCTCCTTCGCACGAGGCAATTGCCCGCGAAACCTCGTATGAAAAGTCAACATGTCCGGGAGTATCAATCAGATTTAGAATATATTTTTCGCCATCTTTGAAATACTCCATCTGTATTGCATGACTTTTAATTGTTATACCCTTTTCACGTTCAAGATCCATATTGTCAAGAACCTGATCCTGAAATTCTCTTTCGTTAAGAGTTTGCGTAGCTTGCAGTAAACGGTCTGCAAGAGTACTTTTTCCGTGATCGATATGTGCAATAATACAAAAATTTCTTATTCTATTCATCTCGTTATTAACAGATTTTCACCAAATTAAACATAAAATCCGCGTTGCGAAGTTACTAAATTTAAATGAAAAATACAAATGGCGCCAGCAAGATTATGTCAATAGCTGCGGGCAAACACGACTCTTCTGTCTGACTGTTTGCCTGTTACCATACATTTTCCGGGTGTTTTGTCTCCGTCAAACGGGATACAGCGGATAGTCGCTTTTGTTTCTTCCTTAATAAGCGCTTCTGTTTCAGCTGTTCCGTCCCAATGTGCCATAATGAAACCGCCGTTTTCGATTTTTTCCTTAAATTCATCGTAAGAATCGACGTTGCAGGTATTTTTTTCTCTGAAATTCAGAGCTTTTCGATAGATGCTGTCCTGTATGTCCGAAAGCAGCGACAGAACGAACTGTTCGATATTTTCCATCGGGACGGTTTCTTTTGTAAGGTTATCGCGTCGAGCGACTTCAACGGTGCCGTTCTGCAAATCGCGCGGACCGATAGCCAGACGTACAGGTACTCCCTGCAATTCATATTCGGCAAATTTAAAACCTGAACGCAAATTGTCGCGGTCGTCGATTTTTACCGTTATTCCCGAATTTTTTAATCTGTTTTTCAGCGATTCGCAGTGCGTTTTCATTTGTTGCAACTCTTCGTCGCCTTTAAATATTGGTATAATAACAGCCTGCAAGGGTGCAATTTTCGGTGGGAGTATCAAACCGTTATCGTCGGAATGAGCCATTATCAGCGCTCCTATCATACGGGTTGATACGCCCCATGATGTAGCCCAGACATAGTCTAATTCTCCGTCTTTGTTTGCAAATTTCACATCGAAGGCTTTGGCGAAATTTTGCCCCAGAAAGTGCGAAGTACCTGCCTGCAAGGCTTTTCCGTCCTGCATCATTGCTTCGATGCAATAGGTGTCTTCTGCGCCTGCAAAACGTTCGCTTGCGGTTTTTACGCCTGAAATTACCGGAATTGCGAGCCAGTTTTTTGCAAAATCGGCGTAAACTTCAAGCATTCTGGTTGTTTCTTCTATTGCTTCTTCTCTGGTAGAGTGAGCGGTGTGTCCTTCCTGCCACAGAAATTCTGCTGTTCGCAAAAACAGTCGGGTTCGCATTTCCCATCTCACCACGTTTGCCCACTGGTTGCACAGCAGGGGAAGGTCTCTGTAAGAGTGTATCCAGTTTTTATATGTATTCCAGATGATTGTTTCCGAAGTTGGGCGAACAATCAGTTCTTCTTCCAGTTTTGCATCGGGATCGACTTCTACACCGCTGCCGTCAAGCGTGTTGCGCAGCCTGTAATGCGTTACCACAGCACATTCTTTTGCAAAACCTTCAACATGTTCGGCTTCTTTTGCCATGAACGATTTTGGTATAAACAGCGGAAAATATGCGTTAACATGTCCAGTATCCTTAAACATTTTATCCAGAGCCGATTGCATGTTTTCCCAGATTGCGTATCCGTATGGTTTTATAACCATACAGCCGCGCACTGCCGAATTTTCAGCAAGTCCCGCCTTGATAACCAGATTGTTATACCACAGTGAAAAATTTTCCGATCGCGAAGTTACTTCTTTAGCCATAACATTTTTATATATCTATTATAATATTCGGCGCAAAATTACAGGATTTTTTTCAAATCGAAAATATATTGCGCTTTTAACAGATAGTGAACAGCTTACAGACGTGTTAACATGTATCAGTTTCGGCTACGGCGGAGGCGAATGACAGATTGCAGCGCTAAAATTTTTATTTTTTAATTGTTAACTGCTATGTGCCAATCTGTCAACAGTTACTGTTTTTACATGGCGTCTGTACGGCTATATTTGGTATGTTCAAAAACATTAGAGTTAATGTAAAATTAAATATGATATTTGAAAGCATATATCTGGCTGAAAGCCATAATTTTCATAACCGCCGGTCGTTGACCGGCGGAAGAAACAGTGAGACGATAACGCTGCCTG
>JAIROW010000154.1 GCA_031257315.1 Prevotellaceae bacterium | reverse complement strand
CGAGCAGAAGTTCCTTGTCTATCAATGCTTTAACAATTCGACGGACATCGGCTGGCGAACCTATATTATATTTTCCTACAAAATTTTTGGACGTAATCTGCGAAATTTCGCCTTCCTTTGCTATGGCTATCAGGACATTCCACTGGGCTGGCGTGAGCAGTTTCCTGTATTGAAAAAATGCGGCTTCATGATTTTTCAGAAGTTCAGTGCAGGCTTTTTTAACCAGTTCAATATCAATGTTTTTGTCGGCAATAGAAAACAGGGTATTGCATACGCTTTGCGTATAAAAAGTATAGCCTTTTGTCCAGTCCATAACAAAGTCAAGCGCATTTTGCTCTATTTCAATATTTTGTTTTTTGAAAGTTTTTGTAATAAAGTTGGCATACACATTTCTGTCGATTTTGTCGAGCGCAACATATTGCGTCGAAGCATAAAACGGACGTTTGGCTGACGAAAATATAGCGGTCATCATATCCTTCCGGCTGCCGCAAAAAATAAATTGAATGTTTTTAACCTGCTGAATATAAGTGCGCAACAATGCTTCGATATTTTTTTCTGGAAAAGATGCTATCTGCTGAAATTCGTCAATGGCAAGCAGCATTTTTGTATCCTGCGAATCGAGAAAATTAAGCAAACTCTGTAATGTCTGCTGCTTTTCGCCTTCGGTTTGATAGAGAATTTGTAGCTGCGGATTGCCGGTTATACTGTCGTAAGAAATCAGCGGGCGCAAACTTTTTATGAGATTAAAAAACTTTTTTCCAATGCCTGTCGTTTCGGGAAACTGCTTTAAAACTGCCTCCAAAAGCAGTTTTATAAAATCAGACAGCGAGCGGGCAGAATAAATATCGACATAAACCGATTTAAAACTTTTATCGTTTTTCAAAAAATCAAAAAATCGAAAAATCAAGCCCGTTTTACCCATTCTGCGCGGAGAAATCAGCGTTGTATCAATGCCGTTCTGCGCGTGCTGATACAGTTTTTCAATTTCATTTTCGCGGTCGCAAAACAGTTCTGCCGACTTGTAACCCTTTATCAGAAACGGATTGTTCTGCTCTTTCATCTTCTATAATTTTTTCTGCAAAGATAACAGTTTTTTTAGATTATTCAAAACAGATTATCTATTTTGGATAATCTAAAACAGATAACATAACTTTTCAATAACATGATTTTATTTTTTTAATGTCGATTTATTGCAATTTATTTATAATAACATCTTTAATAATTTGCAAATTTTTCAACTCAACAATTTCTTCTGGTTCAAAAGAAACGTCAAATTCGTCTTCCAGTTCTACAACAAGATTCAGATGATTTAATGAATCCCATTTCGGAAAGTTCTGTTGACTGACTGTTTCTTCAATTTCGACAGTTTCAAAAACCCGCTGAAAAACAGCAATGATTTTTTCTTTTATTTCAGAATCGACATTTAACCGGTTATTGATATTTTTTTGTACCATAAATATTATTTTTAATCATGAATTATATAAAAATGTTTAACTGTAAAATCACGCGAAAATATATCTGTTTTATAAATCAAACAATCCTGTTTTTTATCAATTTGTTGAAATCCCATTTTGTCATAAAAATCTTTGACCTGTTCATTTTTTGCCGTTGGTATATATTGCGCCTGCACTTCTTTTATTCCCTGTTTTTTCAGCTTGTCAAGAATATTGTATAAAAATGCTTCTTCAATATTTTTCCCTAAAATCCGGCAGCTCAACAGAAACGAATCTATTTCATACGAAATTTCGTTGATTTTTTTCAGGATAATTGCGCCAGTAATTCCGTTATCGCCAAATTTATCCTTTACGCTTAATGAATAAACAGGATTACCTGCGTTCAGAAAATTTTGTATATCGTTTTCGGTATAACGTTTGGTTGTAAGATTAAACTGGTTGGTTTTTTGAGTCATTTGAGCTATTCGCGAAACTGTAAACGGCGTTGCCGCTTCAATTGTCAGTTCCATTGCGAGGCTTTGCAAATATTCGTCAAAATCGACAAACTTTTTCTGTTCCTGCGCACGCTCGGCGTTAGCCTTGTATTGCGCCGTTTTTTGCGTATCTTCATTTGTCAGCGCATATACTGCAAATTCGTTGCGGAGTAACTGTTCCATAAAAACTGGCAGCAGATAGGGCTGTTCGGGAAATTCGGCGACAGTAACCATTGGCAATGTCTGCCTGACTAATGCCCGTTCCGAAGGATTATCGTCAATGAATACCATGCTGTCGAGTCCAATATTTAACTCGTCAGCCAGTTCCTGAATGTTTTGAGCTTTATTGTTCCAGTTGATTCTGTATGCGGCAATATGCTCTTCTTTCAGTACAATAAATGGATTTTTTGCCCAGAGTTCAAGAACGTCCTGTTCATTATTTTTACTGCACAGTGTCAGAATGACTCCGTTTTTGCCCAGTTCAACCAAAAATTCCTGAAACATCAAGAAAGCATTTCCGGGGTAATCGCCTCCTATTTGAATACCGGAAATACCGTCCTCGCCCAAAACGCCTCCCCATAAAGTATTGTCGAGGTCGAGAACTATACATTTTTTTCGTTTCAACAATACGGCATTTATCTCTTTTGCAAACCATTTTTTAAAATCCTTTGCTATACGCGGATTTATTTGCATTTTGGAAATAAAATAGTATTTCCAGTCAATCAGCTGTTCGCTTGCATAATTTTTTGTAAAACGCGCAAAATCAATGATTTTAATATTTGAATATTGAGACGCCAGTTTTTCTGTCTGCGTATTGAAGTTTTCGATAGATTTATTCAGCAAAAAATCTCCTGTCAGATACCTTAATTCAAAAATATTTTGCAGCGTAAAAATGAGAAATGTTTTATTTTCCGGTATTTTACTGTGTATAAATTGCAGCGTTTCATAATATACAGATATTTCTTCCGCCGTTTTTCGCAAGTCGGCTTTAAACGTCGGTAAATAAAACCATACATAAACGTCGGCAGTAACGTCAGGCACGGTAATATCGCCGTATCCAGAAAAGTTTGCGTCCAATCCGGAAAATAAATTTTCAATTGTGCTGTTTCTGAAAATATAATATTTCATATTGATTTATTTTTCCAGTAATTCAATGAGTCCAGCGTCTTTGTGAAACATAAAACATACTTTTCTGTTTTCCAGAGCAATGGCTAAATCAGGTTTCTGTATCAGTAAATATTTTTGTTTTTTCAATTTTTCGACAGAACCGTATAAATCTTCCGTTTCATAGCAGAAATGATATGGCGATACGCCCGATTTTTCAAGAATTTTATTTACCGGAGCCAGCTCGTTTATCGGCTCAACCAGTTCAATAAGAGGCATTTTCTCTTTCTCAAATACTGTTCCTGTTTTTTTCAGGAAACATATTCGTACATGCCGGAGAGTATCTATAACAGGTTCTGTCATTGCAAAACCTGCTGTCAGATAAAGTGTAGCCGTCTGTTCAATATTCCTTACGGCAATACCAATATGGTGAAAATATAATTCGTTTAACATGATTCCTTCCATTCTGTAAATGCGTTACTTTTTAAATAATTGAGCATTTCTCTCAAATTATTTTTACTTTTCCAATCCTTTTTTATATCGGTTTTTATACAGGTTGCAAGATAGAATTTATGCGTTTCACAATCAAAAGAAGTAAAATCTGACGGTAATAAATATGCTGTTATAATATTCTGTATATAGGCACTTTAATTCTGAAAAAAAGAACATGGATATTCAAAAAATATTGCAGAATAAAAACAAAATATATTGATTTATAGCATTATTAGTATATGCTCAATTCATTTGATAATCTCAAAAATTAGATATAATCACTTGATCGTAAGTTTTTTATAGCAGCATACTTTGTACATCACCAACATAAGTATTTTGTAAATATTCACAGTCGCGCTTTCATATTCTAATTCTATAATTTTTTCTGCAACGATAACTGTTTTTTTTAGATTATATGTTTTTTAAATTATTTTCCAGACATATATATATACCATTGTCATTAACAATGTGAAAACCAATACGCTCATGAAAATTTATGCTGCGCGTATTACTTATTTTCACTCTGGCTTTAACAAGTTCAATTGATGTATTTTCCGTGAGATAATCAAAAAACATACCGGCAATATGTCTGGCTATATTTTTACCCATATAAACAGGATTCATATAAATACCCCATTCGCCCCATCGCTGTTCCCAATACACGGGATGCAAACAGACCGATGCTATAAAACATTCGTTATCGCAAAAAGCCCAGTATTTTTTACTGTCATTGTTGCGCAACGATTTTACAAATTCTATATGTCCGGTATAAGGAAAAATATCGGAATTGGTCATTTGAAATCTAATGCTGTCCGAAATACGGGCAGCATATACCTGTTGATGGATATTTTCCGGTAATAAAACATAGTCGATAAACTTACAATTTATTAATTGAGAGTTTTCTATTTGCGGGTTTTTTTCTTCTGTTTTATTTCTCTCTGCTGTCATAATATGAAAATAATGGTTTTCAGCCTATTTATACAAAAATAAATTTACATAATCTCTATTGTATAGAAAAGGTAATGTTTTTCCTTACAGGACAAGACCATATTTCAGGCAATTTCAATTTTTATTATAACATTATTTCTCTGTTTTTGAATGAATTACGACGTCTTTGTATTCGCCGTTAAACAAAAAATGTTCCTTTAATCTTGCTTCTTCAACCAGTCCGCCGCTTTCCAGTGCCTTATATAAATGTGGACGCAAATCGAAAGCATAAGTGTATATTTTATGCAGATTCAGGTCTTCAAACGCATATCTGTACAACAGATTTAAATAATTTTTCCAGTGCAGGTTGAAATACTGTTTTTCCAGCGCAGTATCCATTATAAATGAAATTTCAGCATTTTTACTGAGCCAGTCGATATGTACCAATCCGCCGTATCCGATGCACTTTTCGTTTTCCATATAGGAAAAAAGTATCTGTTCGGGCTGTTCCTTTTCAAACAGAGCGGCAACGGTATTTTGGAAATACCGATTTTGCTGCTCCTCTGTCAGCAGTTCATTTTGTCGAAGATGATAAATTTGTTCATTGCGCCATTTCATTATATCCAATCGGTCTTCGTAACGAATTGGTATCAAACTGTATTTGCCAAATGTGCGCCGATTGACGGACATGATTTTATAATTTTCAGGAAACTTCATTTGTGTGTAATTTATGCTAATCAGGAGTAAAAATGTCCTGAAAGGACAAAACTTTCATAACCGCAGGCGAGCGATAGCGTTGCCTGCGGCTTAACAAGGAGTTGCACCCCCCTTGCCTGTACTGCACAGAACTCTATCGCAAAAAAAATAAATAAGGGGTTGCAAACCCTTGTTGAAGTTTTGCCTTACAGGCAAAGATGAGAACTATTGTATTACCGCAAACCGCGCTTCGCTTGTATGCAGTTATGAAAATTAAGCCCATTCGGGCTGAAAAAACGTTTGCAACACCTGATTCGCATTATTTATGTAGATTTAATAGAAATTATGTAAATTTATATAAACTCTAATGTAGAGTTCAAATTCATTTCCATTTGCTCAATTTAACCGGATGAATAAATGGTACATTTTCCGGAAAATTCCGTACTAACATATCTAATTTAAAATCATACTGTAATTCAATTGATTTGATTTTTTTGCCGTCATTGAATATTGAATGTTTCCCTGTTTGGGCTTCGGTTACTATTTTTTCGGCAGAAAGAACAAGCGCCGTCGGTATAGCATACTCTACAAATAATCCCGTTGCAGCAAATGCGCCGCAATATGTGCAAAATTTTGGCATAGTTGAAGCCGGTATCAGCGCGTAATCGGCTCCACCCCATATTAGCGGGTAAGCAATTTTTCGGCTGCGGAAAGTAAATTGAAGTAATAATTTCAGAGATTTAAGAACATTTCGCATCCATTTATGCCGAAAATACCAAAACGGGTAAGTAAGTAGTCTGGCGTATTTCACCTTATCGGGAATGTCAAGCGCGTGTTCTGCAAATTTCGCCGCCGCCTGTTGCGCCGAAGGCAAAATGTCTGCAACTTCCACTCCCTTTTGCCGTATTTTATACAACAAAGGTGCATATACCTGAGACCATGGATTTTTTTGTCTGACATCTCTGAAGTCTTTAAGATAACAGGACTGTTCGTCGATACAGAGAAATTCAAACAGATTATTTTCGTTGATATTCGGATTCATTAAAGCATCGTCCGAAATTATAAAATAATGCGTAAAATTTACCCCCCCCCATTTATTTAAATGCTTGATATTGAGCGTGTTATAAGCCTGCGCGATATACGATTGAAATCGGTATGACGATTCATAAACTGGTAAAACATTTTCCTGTTCGCCTTCGTAGAATGGCATCAGATGAAAAATATGAGAAAACTGTTTTTTGTAAAGATTTTCAATTATCGGGATATTTCTATCGTATCGATGATTGTAAATGACAAACAATGCTATTTTAGACATTATGTATAATAAGATGTTAAATTAATTTAAATATGATATTCAAAAGTATCAAATTGGTTTTCAACCAATTGTTGCGACAGTAATTATGTTTGACAAAGATAATGTTTTTCAAACGTAATTATTCTGTTTAAAAATTAAGGCGCACGGATTGCAAATCCGCACAAGCATATAGTTGAGTATGTTTACTGTTTTATCAATTTATATTTCAATTCCGCAAGTTTCCAGTCTGTTTCGTTATCAATATCCTGTACCTGCAATTCGTTAAGAACGATTGAACCGCAATTATCGGTCATAATTATTTTTTTCTGCAAAAATTTTTCCACATTAAACCAGTAAAACTGTCCGGCATCATGATATGTTTTTATTAAATCCTGCGAACGTTTATTCAGATTTTCGGGGTTAATCATCAGCGTTTTACGGTTTTCTATTTTCAATGCCCGCTGTATTGGATACGAAAAGGCGCAAACCGGAAAAACGCTGTCAAAACTGTTTTCGGTTAAAATATTATACGCTTTTTGCAGTGTTTCTATTGTAATAAACGGTGCGGCAGGGTAGATACAGCAGGCAATTTCAAATTCTGTTCCTTTTTTTTTATACTCCTGCAACACTTCAACTATTACGTCGGAAGTTCCTGCAAAATCGTCAGAGGTTTCGGGGCTGCGCAGAAAAGGAACTTTTGCGCCGTATTTTTTTGCTGTTTCGGCAATTTCGATATCGTCGGTCGAAACCATTATTTCGTCGAAAAGTTCTGATTTGAGCGCAACATCAATAGAATAGGCAATAATGGGCTTCCCCGAAAAGGATTTAATATTTTTACGTGGAATACGTTTACTTCCTCCACGCGCCGGTATAATTGCAAGGTTTTTCATTTTACAAAATTTCTAATTTTTTCAATCACATAGTTCTGTTCTTCGTTCGTCAATGTCGGATACATCGGCAAACTAAGACAGTGGTCATAATAATTTTCCGCAATCGGCATATCGCCACGTTTCCAGCCAAACTGTTTATAGTAAGGCATTAAGTGGCATGGAACATAATGAACCTGCGCCAGTATATTGGCGGCGTGGAGATAATCATACAGTCCTTTGCGATTGTCCGTTTGAATGACATAAAGATGATATGCGTGAAATATATTTTCACCTGTAAACGGAGTTTTTATTTTTTTTACATCTGCAAAGGCATTATTATAGCGGTTTGCTATTTCGTTGCGGCGTTTCAGACTCCAGTCTAAGCGTTTCAGCTGCTGTATTCCAAGCGTTGCCTGAAAATCGGTAATCCGGTAATTATAACCCAGTTCCTGCATTTCGTAATACCATCTGCCGTCGTTCTGTTCCAGTAATTCATGATTTTTTGTTATGCCGTGCGTTCTGTATAAATTTAATTTCCGATAAAGTTCAGAATTATTTGTAGTTAAGGCGCCGCCCTCGCCGGTGGCAATGTGTTTTACGGGGTGAAATGAAAACACTGTAATGTCGCTGTATTTTCCGTTGCCGCAAATATTTTTTTCACCACTGTCGTCAATAAACCACCCTCCCGGAGCATGACAGGCGTCTTCTACAATCCATAATCCATATTTATCCGCTATTTTTCTTAATTTTTCGGCATGAACAGGATACCCTGCAAAATCGACCGGCACAACACCGCTGTAAGTTCCTGCTGGAACAGACGAGAGCATTTTTTCCAGTTTATCGAGGTCTATCAAAAAAGTTTCCGGGTCTATGTCGCAGAAGGCGATTTCGGCTCCGCAATATCGGAAACCATTTGCGCTGGCAACAAAGGTTATTGGCGTAGTTATTACTTTGTCGCCGGACTTTACGGACAGCGCCATAGCCGCCAGATGAAGGGCTGCGGTGCCGTTTGAAACCGCTACTGCATGTTTTGCGCCTGCATATTCGGCAAAATTCTCTTCAAATTCAAGTATTTTCGGTCCCTGTGTAAGAAAATCCGATTTCAGCGTTTCAGCAACAGCCTGAATATCTTCGTCCGTTATGTCTTGTCGTCCGTAAGGGATTGTTTTCATGAATTTTTGGTTAAAATTTTGTCTGCCAATAACATGGCAGCATCTATTGCTGCGTCCATATTGTAATATTCCCAGTCGGCAAAACGTCCGGTAAAATAAAATCCGCCGGTTGCCATTTCTTCTTTCAACGAGCTGACAATCTGTCTTGTTGCAGCGTCCTGAACAGGATAGGTACACGGAGTATATTGATGAGTGATGTATTTTCTAAAAAACGGTATTTTTGCAAGTTGCAAATTAATTTCATTTCGGTCGAGTTTATCGGTAAATTCAACCGTTCCGCTCATTTTTCCGTCGGCGTTATTGCTGACAGAAAAATTTCCGGTGCATATAATGCGATGAGCCGCATAATCCTGCGACGGCAAATATATCCAGCTGTAAGGATTCTGTTCTATTTCGCACAGGACGGTAGTAGTTCCGTGAAAGGTCAGTTTGTCGATGTTTTTTATGTCGGTTGACATAATACTTGGCAAATCCTTGATATTACCGCAAAATACAACCATATCAAAACATTCGGCGTTTACCGTCCACTGTTTTGCCGTTTTTTTTATCGCAACAGCCGGACTGCTGTACGCAATATTCAGATTTTCGGCAAGCCGGTTGGCTATAAATTGAGAACCGTTATTGCGGGGATAGTAAAAAGCGCTGTGTACCATTTTATTTTCCCCTGCGCGGCAGAAATTGTTGTATATAATATCTTCGACTGTCGGCATTGGAAGTTTGCCCGACAGCCACGACAGCGGTATGTTTTTCAGGTCTGTTTTCCAGATTTTTTCGTTGTACGGGCAAAAATAAAGTGAAAACAGCGTACTTCCAAACCGTTTTATCAGAAAATCCTCGAAATTTTCAGGCGAGCTGTCGCCGTTTTTTGCTATTGACAGTAAATCGCCGACAATCTTTTGCACATATTCCGATTTCAACATATAAATGTGATTTTCAATCGGATAACCGACAAGGCTACTGTCGGGCATGGCGATTATGGCATTACGTTCTGCTTTAACAAATTCGTTTTCCTTATCGAAAAAACGCCAGAACCAGTCAAGCGTATTCTGTTGTTTCGAGTTAAAAACGTGTCCGCCGACTTTATGATACAGATACCCGTCTATGCGTTCGCATTTAATCAGCCCGCCGGGACGTGATTCTTTTTCAAAAACCTTTACGTTAAATCTGTCTTTCAGGCGCTGCGCTACCGTCAGCCCCGAAATTCCTGCTCCTATAACTGCAACAGTTTTCATTATTGTTTATTTATATTTTTATATGTAACCTGAAAAGCGCCATTAAAACGTCTTTTCTGCCTGTTTATTCACAATATCCCATTTTTTATTTATTTCCATTTTGATAATTTAACCGGATGAATATATAACTGGTTATCGGGAAAATTTTCTATTAATTTATTCAAGTCAAAATTATATAATTTTTCAATATTATCAATAATTTTATATTCATTGGCTATTGACGATAAACCAGACGTGCGGTCAGTTACTATTTTATTGGCGCTTAATATCAATGCCGTAGGAATAGCAATTTCAACAAACAAATCAAGCGCCGCAAAAGCGCCGCAATAATTGCAAAAGGCAGACATCACAGAATCCGGTATCAACAAAACATCGCTAAATGCCCATACAAGCGGATAATTCACTTTGTTACGTTTAAACATGGCAAAAATAGAACGTATAGTTGTTCTTGGACGTGCAATGCTTATGCTGTACAATATAGAACATAATTGTTCCCAAAGTGTTATCTGCACGTTTATTCCGTGTTTTGCAAATCGCTCCAATGCCTCCTCTTTCGATGGAAAAATTGCTTTTGTTTCTACTCCTGATTTATATAGTTTAAATGAATATTGCATTAAATATACCCACAGCAAATTTCTTTTGGTATATCGTTTTTCAGAAGGGACCCGTAGATCTCTTATATAGCAGGAATTTTTATCTGTTTTAAAAAAATCAAATAGATTGTTTTCGTTAATATTTGGATTCAACAACATATCATCGGCAATTATAAAATAATGCGTGAATCGCAGATTCTCTCTCTCTCTCTCTCTCTCTCTCTCTCTCTCTCTCTCTCTCTCTACAATTTATTTGTTGATATGCTTGCGCAAGATAAGATTGAAAATTCACAGATCGACCGTAAACAGGCAAAACATTTTCCTGTTTACCATCGTAAAATGGCACCAGATGGAAAATATACGAAAATTTTCCTTTGTACAGATTTTCAATTATCGGAATATTCCTGTCGTACCGGTGGTTATAAACGACAAACAATGCTATTTTTGACATATTTATTCTATTTTAAAGTCAGGATAAACATATTTTTTTATTTTTTCGCGCAGCGTTTCAACTGTTTCCCATTGCGTATTCGTTCCCGAATTGTATTTGAAACCCTGTGGCACTTCTTTTGCGTTAAAATGTTTGAGATATAAATCCTTATCCACGTCCGAAGGTAGTATCGCATAATACCGGTCAAACTCAATTGTATTGAAAGAATCGCTTTCGGTAATCATTTCTTCGTGCAGTTTTTCGCCCGGACGAATACCGACATATTCAATTTTTGCGTTAGGAGCGATAGCGTTTGCAACTGTTTCAATTTTATACGAAGGAATTTTTGGTACAAATATTTCTTTTCCCAAAGCGTTTTCCATAGCCCATAACACCATTTCTACGCCTTCTTCGAGCGAAATATTGAAGCGCGTCATGTCTTTGTGAGTAACGGGAATAACGCCTTCTGCGCGTTTACTCATAAAAAATGGAATTACCGAGCCGCGCGAACCCATAACATTGCCGTATCGTACCACCGAAAACCGTAAATCTCTGAGACCTTTGATATTGTTTGCCGCAATAAAAAGTTTGTCGGAACAAAGTTTGGTTGCGCCATACAGGTTTATCGGCGCGGCGGCTTTGTCGGTTGACAGCGCCACAACAACCTTGATATTTGTAGCCAGCGCGGCATTAATCACATTCTGTGCGCCGCCGATATTTGTTTTTATACATTCGTCGGGATTATATTCGGCAGTCGGCACCTGTTTTAGCGCTGCGGCATGGATAATTGCGTCAATTCCTTCGCAGGCGCGTTTCAGACGGGCTTCATCGCGCACGTCGCCGATAAAAAAACGCATTTGAGGACATTTTTTTTCGGAATAAAGCTGCGCCATTTCAAACTGTTTCAGCTCGTCGCGTGAATATACGACCAAACGTTTTACATTCGGATATTTTTTTAAAATAGTTTCTACAAACTTTTTACCGAAAGAACCTGTGCCTCCGGTAATTAATACTGATTTATTATTAAGCATTTTATTATAATGTTTGAATTGGCAAATTTCTGTGTTTGAACCGTAATTTTTTGAATTAAATAATTATCTGAACCAAGATTTTCAATATTTTCCCGTCAGTCCCCAAAAAATCATGAAAACCGAATATACAGATACTTGAATAATGGATATTTTTTGGGGTCATCGAAATTCAGAATATTCCGACAGACAATATTAAACCAGCACTGTAAAAATTCATTTCAGCATACATTTCCATCGCGGACAATACAGCAAAAATTCGGATACAAAGATAATAGCTTTTTTGTTTTTGCAAAAAAAAATGTCCTGAACAAATATTTTCATGATTATAAGAACTGGCAGGATTGATTTAATCGAGACCTTTTATTCATAAGTATTTTGACAGTTTACATACAACCTTAAATCCGCAAAAAATTTATCGCTGTATTTGCCCTGCAATGTTGTGTGTAATGCGTATCCTGATTACGGTAATAAACGCTACAAGGTTGTTATGTTTTAAAAATCAGGTAGAAATGAGGTTTTTGATTCAGAAAAACAACCGTACAGTTATTTTATCCCTTGCCTGCTGTTTTCGAGAATATCGAGAAAATATTTTTCATGTTCATCTGTCAGTTTTTTCCACGAATAATTCTGGCGAATTTCGTGCAGGTTGGCGGTTATGAATATTTCCTTTTGACGCTGCAAAACCGGAGAATCCATTGAATTGAAATAATCTGCAAGTTCCTGTACGGAAGCGTAATAGAAGGCATTGTCTTTCAGGACGGCGCGGTTAAAACAGTTGTCGTGGGCAAAAATAAAACAGCCGGCAGCCATTGCTTCAAGCAGCGAGGGATTGGTGCCGCCGACGCTGTGTCCGTGAAAATATGCCGA
>JAIROW010000107.1 GCA_031257315.1 Prevotellaceae bacterium | reverse complement strand
CAAACATAATCCCAAAAAACTGGCTGAAAGCCAGAACTTGAATATTTTCAGATACACAGGGTTCTGCCTTTACAGGCAGCGTTATCGTCGGACTGTTTCTTCCGCCGGTCAACGACCGTCGGTTATGAAAATTCTGGCTTTCAGCCAGATATATGCTTTCAAATAGCATATTTAATTTTACATTAACTCTATTGTTGCGACAACAGACTTACATATACTCTAATTATTTATTGCATGAAAAATTCGATGAAAAATCGGAATATTTCATGTGTTTTAACGCGGTTTTTGAAAATTATTTTCAAAATATGTAATTAATAATCAAACGTTAAAAAAAATTTTTCGTTAAAAAATTGTTCCGTCTTGAATTTATATATAATTTTAGCGAAAATTTGTAAAAATTATTATATGGATTTTTTGTTATGTCGTACAATAAAGTAATACTTATAGGAAATGTGGGACGAGACCCCGAAATCCGTTATTTAGACAATGGTGCGCCGCTCGTTACTTTGTCGGTTGCAACAACCGAAAGGATAAAAGACCATAACGGCGCAATAAGGGAAAATACCGAATGGCATAATGTTGTATTTTGGAGAAACCTTGCGGAAACGGTAGATAAATATGTAAAAAAAGGCAGCCAGATTTTTATTGAAGGAAAGTTAAGAACCAGAATGTATGAAGACAAGACCGGCAAAAAAAATTATGTTACCGAAATTGTCGCCGAAAATGTTCGTTTGCTTGGCGTCAGAAAAGAATACGACGGCGCTCAGCATCAAAAATAACTTTTTGGACAGCCTCTTATGTTAGAAATTTATTTGTGTATTTCAGGAGATATGTTTTAAAACAATAATTCGTTCATAGTTTCCCGTCATAGCAGTTATCTCAATAAAAAACGGCGTTCCCGTAAATCCAAAAATCGCGTGGAGGCTACAGATTGATTATTTCTTTTATTTTCTGTTCCATGAATTACAATTTGCAGTGTAAACAAAAAGCATTAACTTTACCGCGTTTTTTTATAATATGAATCGTTAAAATCAATGATTATGAATCGAAAGATTAAGATTAGTTTTTTATTTATCAGTCTGCTTTGTGCTGTACAGATGTCGGCACAGAGCGATGTTCCGAGAGCGGAATATCCACGTCCGCAGTTCCAGCGCGAGGACTGGCGCAATCTGAACGGACTGTGGACATTTACGTTTGACTTCGGCAAGACCGGACACGATCGCAAACTGTATGAACGCAATGGCTTCGACAGCAAGATTCTTGTACCGTTCTGTCCCGAAAGCAGACTGTCGGGCGTGGAACATACCGACCATATCAGTGCAATGTGGTATCACCGCAGTATCAGTGTTCCGAGCGAATGGGCTGGACGCAAGATACTATTGCACTTCGGCGCTGTCGATTATTTCTCTGC
The DNA here is from genome assembly GCA_031257315.1 of Prevotellaceae bacterium. Taxonomy (GTDB): domain Bacteria; phylum Bacteroidota; class Bacteroidia; order Bacteroidales; family UBA932; genus JAIRLF01. Next base: position 3,316 of record JAIROW010000107.1, on the reverse strand, counting down.
CATTTACGTTGACGGCAAGCTGGTTGACCAGCACTGGGGCGGCACGTCCTCATTTGAAACAGACATTACGTCCTGCGTAAAGCCCGGCGCGACGCACAACCTTGTCGTTTATGTGGAAGACAATCTCCGGCAGGGCTTGCAGGCTGGCGGAAAGCAGTCGTACAACTACTATTCGGAAGGCTGTTCGTACACCCGCACGACCGGTATCTGGCAAACCGTGTGGATGGAAGCCGTGCATCCGGCAGGGCTGAAACGCGCCAGCATTGTCCCCGAACTTGACCAGAGCCGCTTTGTCGTTTATCCCGAATTTTACGGTTTGCAGCGCGGCGAAAAACTCAAGGTCGATGTGCGCGACGGTAGCCGGACGGTTGCTTCCGTTACCGTTCCCGCAGCCAGTCCGACGGTCGCCATATTACCTGTAAAACAGGTCAAAACATGGTCGCCAGAATCTCCATTTCTCTACAATATCAGTCTGGAAGTATTGGACGAACAGGGCAAAACGATAGACAGGGTCGCCTCATACGCAGGAATGAGAAAAGTGCATGTCGAAGGCAACCGTCTTTACCTTAATAATCAGCCATACTATCTGCGCCTTGTGCTTGACCAGGGCTTTTACCCGACTGGCGTGTGGACTGCGCCGACGGACGGCGACCTGAAACGCGACATCGAACTCTCGATGCAGGCAGGATTTAACGGCGCACGTCTGCACCAGAAAGTCTTTGAAGAACGTTTCCACTACTGGGCAGACCAGCTCGGATACCTGACATGGGGCGAATCGTCAAGCTGGGGCTTGGACATCGAAAAGCCCGAAGCGGCGCGAAATTTTATCAGCGAATGGGAAAGCATCGTGCTGCGCGACCGCAATCACCCCTCGATAATCGCATGGACGCCATTTAACGAGACTGACCGCAGACACGTTCATTATCAGCATACGCGACAGCATGACCGCTTTCTGCGCGACTTGTACGAAATATGCCATGCTCTCGACTACCGTCCGGTGAACGATGCAAGCGGATATTTCCATGTCAGAACCGACCTCTGGACTGTGCATAACTATGAACAGAATCCCGACAAGCTGAAAGATGTACTGTCGCTTAAAGAAGGAAAAGTATGGCAAAATTTTCCCGACCGCGAGGCAACTTACAGCGGACAACCATATTTTGTTGACGAATACGGCGGCATCAAATGGATAGCCGGCAACAAGTTTGCCGAAAACAGCTGGGGATACGGCGAAGGTCCGCGCAGCATCGACGAATTTATCGCCCGTCTGGAAGGCTTGACCAATGCAATCCTGAACCACGAACACATCGCCGGATACTGCTACACGCAACTCACCGACGTCGAACAGGAACAGAACGGCATCTACAACTACGACCGCTCGCCCAAGTTCGACATGTCGAAAATCAAAGCAATACTTGGCAAAAATCCTGCATCGGACATCTACAAAAATGCTGAAACAGGGAAGAAAAAATAAAGGATTTATGAATATCAGTACAGTCCGGTTTTTTTCAATGTTCAGCCGCTGGACGGCGAACATTTTAAACAGCCATGTTAGCGACTGACCGAAAAGCAGGCGTGCAATTTTGAAAAGCTCGCCTGCTTTTTAAAAAAGCTCGCCTGCAATTTTGAAAAGCTCGCCTGCAATTTTGAAAAAGCTCGCCTGCTTTTTTATAAAAGGCGGCGAAGGTTTGGAGTTGCAGAATACAGGGAGGCAAGACAGCCAGATAGCAGAAGTTTCATATTTGTCATCTTGTCGCTGTTCTGGAAACCCGCAAAAAATTAGCCCGCAAAAAAATTGTTTTGCAATATCATAATTTTTGTGTTCCTTTGTGAAAAATTTAGACTGTTTTTGTCGTTTGTATATGACTTGTAAATTGTTATTATTTAATAAAATGACCACAAAAAATTGTTTCACAGGCAAAAGCCCGATTTGCTTTTTTAGTTTGGCATTGCTGATTTTGTTTACTTCGTGCGGCAAAAACGCCGTCATACACGGAACAATAGCCAATGCCGACAACGAGCTGATAACTCTGTCGTTAAACACGTCGCCCGCCAGAATTATAGATACGGTGCGCTTGAAATCTTCGGGAGATTTTTCGTTTAAATATAATTTCAAAAAAAGCATTTATCCGGTTTATCTTTTGTTGTCGGCAAAAGATAAAACACTTGCATCGCTGCTTCTTGAACCCGGCGACAATGTTACGCTCACAACCGACCTTAAAAATCCGAAAACATACCAAATCAGCGGTTCGGAAGGCTCTTTGCTGTTGAAAGAATTAAATGACAGGACTTTGGCAGTGTCGATTTCGATGGATTCGCTCGTCGCCAGTCTTGAAAAATTCAACAGTACGCCGCAATATGAAACCGAAATGACAAAAACAAACAGAGAGTTGTCGAATTTGTTTGTTCGATATAAACGCGACATGATTCGATTCATAACAAAAAACAATAAATCATACGCTTCGCACACTGCAATATATCTTAAACTGCCTAACGGATTGAAGATCTTCGGCAAAGAAGCCGACGCAATATATTTCAAAATGCTGGCAGATTCGCTGGAAAAAAAATACCCGTATTCGCCATACGTTTATCAGTTGCGCGACGATTATAAAACTCTCAGTCAGGCAAACATGCTTCAAAACATGATAGAAAACGCAGAAAGTTCTTCATATCCCGATATTTCGCTGCCCGACGCTACCGGAAAAAAAATCGCCCTGTCAAGTTTGAAAAATAAAGTCATACTGCTGAATTTCTGGGCTTCGACAGACAAGGTTTCGGCTACAAACAGCATCGAATTTTTGCCGCTGTACGAAAAATATCACCCGCAGGGGTTTGAAATTTATCATGTTTCGCTCGACAAAAACAGAGAAACGTGGCTATATACAATCAATAATCAGAAATTGCCGTGGATAAATGTCTGCGATTTCAAAGGCGCAGAATCATACGCCGTAACCATGTACAATGTCAGGAAACTACCTGCTAATTATCTGATTGACAGCGAAGGTGAAATCGTTGACAGGGATTTGTTCGGCGACAGGCTGGAAGAAAAAATCAAAACACTGCTGAAAAATACGACAGCGTCTCAAACTGAACAGTAAAAAGTGTTTTCACAATATTAATGCGAATCAAAGGTTGAAAACGTTATTTTAGCCCGAATGGGCATAATTTTCATAACCGCGTACAAGCGAAGCGCGGTATGCGGTAACACAATCGTTCTCATCTTTGCCTGTAAGGCAAAACTTTAATGCTTTTGCGATAGAGTTCTGCCTTTCAGGCAGTCGGTTGTTGTCGTTTTTAGCCGCAGGCAACGCTATCG
>JAIROW010000106.1 GCA_031257315.1 Prevotellaceae bacterium | reverse complement strand
ACAGCATGAAACCCGGATTATTGAAAAGTATCGTCAATGATTTGGGACTGAAAAACGTTGTGGTAGAATATACGCGAAAACCGATGATTTGGCTGGAACCCGGAATTGGCGGCTATATCATTCGTAAAATTATCAAACTGACAAGCCATACATTGAAACTGTTTCCTTTCAAATGTCGATTACTATCGCCATACATAATCATTTATGCTGAAAAATAATTTTGCTCTTATATTCTAATGAATATCCTAATTCTCAGTACATTTGAAAAAACTGGGGGCGCAGCCATTGCCGCCAATCGTCTGCTGCAAGCGCTCAACAAAGCGGGACATGATGCCAAAATGTTGGTGCGCGACAAGCAGACCGACGACCCGAATGTTGTCTCCACCAACACTTCATGGGGGAAGCGAAAACTCAACTTTTTACGTTTCGTATGCGAAAGATTAGTGATTTTTATATCTAACCGTTTCAACAGAAAAGACCTGTTTGTCGTTTCACTTGCCTGTACGGGTGCAAACATCAGTAAGCATCCATTAGTCAGGAATGTAGATATTATTCATATTCATTGGATTAATCAGGGTTTTTTGTCGCTAAAAAACATAAAACAGTTAATTAACACAGGTAAACCGGTTGTGTGGACAATGCACGATTTTTGGGCATGTGGCGGGATTTGTCACATAGTAGCAAATTCCGCTACATGCCCGGAGACGGCAGGCGCATGTAACAGGTTTACAGCTAAATGTGGTTATTGTCCGTTTTTGCAATCCCGCAGTAAACGTGATTTGTCTAACCGTATTTTTAGGCAGAAACAGCGGCTGTTTAACAATTCAGATATTCGATTTGTCGGATGCAGTCGCTGGGTCGCTAACATGGCAAAAGAAAGCGCCCTGCTGCGCGACGCTTCTGTTATAAATATTCCCAATCCTATTGATACGGAAACGTTTAAACCATATAACAAATCGGAAATGCGTAAAAAATTTCGTTTACCTTTCGACAAAAAATTACTTATCTTTGCGTCGGCAAAAGTTTCCGACGAACGAAAAGGTATTTTGTACTTGCTTGAAGCGTGTAAACGGTTAACGAATAATAATATAGAGGTAGTTATTATTGGCGGAAAAATCGACGACAGTCAATTGAACGACATCCCTTTAAAAATAAATAAATTAGGATATTTAGACGTCGCAGACGACATTGCCTCCGCATATGCCGCCTGCGACGTCTTTGTGACGCCCTCGCTTGCCGACAATTTGCCAAACACCGTCATGGAAGCTATGGCTTGCGGTATTCCCTGCGTCGGCTTTAATACAGGCGGTATTCCTGAAATGATAGACCACAAGGAAAACGGTTATGTGGCGCAATATCAGAACGCAGAAGACTTGGCGCATGGTATTTGCTGGACAGTGTTTGAGACAGATTACGAACAGCTGTCACAAAACGCCCGCAAAAAAGTTATGGACTGCTATTCGGAAACGGTTGTGGCGCAAAAATATACTGAACTGTATAAAACACTGAATTGACAGACGGAGGCTGTTTGAAAAATATTTCATTTTTTTTGTAGATGGAAAGCAGGCAATAGTTTGGACAGGCGTTTTCAATGCCTGAAAACACAACAGAGGAGGCTGTGTTTCAAAAAACACAGCCTCCCAATATGAAAAATTTAATTTCAATAAAAAAGTTATTCAACCATTAGCAGTTCGACAATTTTAATGGCGGCAGTCGAAACCTGCGTTCCAGGTCCGAAGATCGCCGCTGCGCCTGCGTCATACAGGAATTTGTAGTCCTGAGCAGGTATTACGCCGCCAACAATTACCAGAATATCTTCGCGTCCAAGTTTTGCAAGTTCGTCCAGAATTTGAGGCACCAGAGTTTTGTGTCCAGCTGCCAGCGACGATACGCCAACAACGTGAACGTCGTTTTCAACAGCCTGTTTTGCCGCTTCTTCCGGCGTTTGGAACAGCGGTCCCATGTCAACGTCAAAACCTATATCGGCATAACCTGTCGCTACAACTTTTGCTCCACGGTCATGACCGTCCTGTCCGAGTTTGGCTATCATTATGCGTGGCTGTCTGCCTTCCTGTTTTGCAAATTCGGCAACCAGCTCGCGGGCTTTTGAAAAGTTTGAATCGTTTTTCGATTCTGCTGAATATATTCCTGAATTCATACGTATTACTGCTTGATATCTTCCTGCAATTTTTTCGCAGGCGTCCGAAATTTCGCCAAGCGAAGCGCGTTTTTGAGCGGCTTCAATAGCAAGCGACAACAGGTTGCCAGTTTTGGTTTCAACGGCTTTGGTTATTGCCGACAGAGCTGCCTGCACGTCTGCTTCGTTGCGTTCTGCACGCAGCTGTTGCAGCCGTTTAACCTGAGATTCGCGAACGGCGGTATTGTCAACATCAAGAATATCAATTGGGTCTTCCTTGTCGAGACGGTATTTGTTGATGCCGATAATAGTATCCTGACCTGAGTCGATACGGGCTTGTTTGCGTGCGGCGGCTTCTTCGATTCTCAGTTTCGGAATACCTGTTTCGATGGCTTTTGCCATGCCTCCGAGTTTTTCAATTTCCTGTATGTGTTCCCAGCCGCGCTGTGCAAGAGCGCCGGTTAAACTTTCGACATAATATGAGCCAGCCCATGGATCGACCGAGCGGCAAATATTTGTTTCTTCCTGCAAATAAATCTGCGTATTTCGTGCAATTCGCGCCGAAAAATCGGTTGGAAGAGCTATAGCTTCGTCCAGTGCGTTGGTGTGCAGCGACTGTGTGTGTCCCAAAGCCGCAGCCATTGCCTCTACGCAGGTACGGGCTACGTTGTTATACGGATCCTGTTCTGTCAAACTCCATCCGGACGTTTGCGAGTGCGTGCGCAGCGACATCGATTTGGGATTTTTCGGGTTGAATGTTTTTACAAGTTTTGCCCACAACATTCGGGCAGCTCTCATTTTTGCAATTTCCATGAAATGGTTCATTCCCACAGCCCAGAAAAATGAAAGGCGCGGAGCAAATTCGTCAACAGTCATTCCGGCGTTTACTCCCGTGCGGAGATATTCCAGTCCGTCAGCAAGCGTGTAAGCCATTTCGATGTCGCAGGTTGCGCCGGCTTCCTGCATGTGGTAGCCCGAAATGGATATGGAATTGAACTTGGGCATGTTTTTTGCAGTGTAGGCAAAAATATCGCCAATGATGCGCATCGAAAATTCGGGCGGATAAATGTAGGTATTTCTAACCATAAATTCTTTCAGAATATCGTTCTGAATCGTACCGCTCAACTGTTCCAGCGTGCAGCCCTGTTCCAGTCCCGCAACTATATAAAATGCAAGTATAGGAAGTACGGCGCCGTTCATTGTCATCGAAACCGACATTTTGTCCAGAGGAATCTGGTTGAAAAGGATTTTCATGTCTTCGACGCTGCAAATTGAAACGCCGGCTTTGCCTACGTCGCCTACTACGCGGGGGTGGTCGGCGTCGTAACCGCGATGCGTTGCAAGGTCAAAAGCCACCGAAAGTCCTTTCTGACCGGAAGCCAGATTTCTGCGGTAAAAAGCATTGGATTCTTCGGCTGTCGAAAATCCGGCATACTGGCGTATTGTCCACGGACGCATAACATACATGGTGCTGTACGGACCGCGCAGATAGGGCGGCAAACCGGCGGCATAGCTCAGATGTTCCATGTTTTCGAGGTCGGCGGCAGTGTACGCGCTTTTTACGTAAATTTGTTCGGGTGTCGTAAATCCCGACTGTTTTTCGCTGCAACAGCCTGCCGGAGCCGGAGCGTTTGACAGTATATTATCTTTAAAATCAGGTCTCATTTTTATTTTCTTTTTTAATTTTCGATATTCAACTCTTTCTGATATTCTGTTAAAGTTTCAAGCACATTGGATTTTACGCTTATA
>JAIROW010000094.1 GCA_031257315.1 Prevotellaceae bacterium | reverse complement strand
ATGCTAATATCTACAAGATGATTCAATTCGCTGAATACGCTAACTTTGGAGAATTTTGTTACGCCGGTAAGGAAAACAAAACGCAGGTAAGCGTCGGCGCTTTTAAGTACGCCGTAGAAGCCTCTCAAAATTTCGCGCATTTCATCGTTAAGTTTTTCATTATCCATTGTACCGGTCAACGGCTTGTCGTATTCGTCTACCAAAACCACTACTTTGCGGTTGGTTTGTTCGTTTGCACGGCGAATCAACCCTAAAAGACGCGCTGACGGGGTTTTTTCATTTGTATCTTTTCCCCATCTTGCTTCCAGCATATTCAAATTGGTATCCAACGCTGAATGAAGCGATTCTATATTTATATAGCTCTCTACATTAAAGTCTAAATAGAAAACCGGATACTCAATCCATTCCTTTTCAAGTTCTGCAATAGCCAGTCCGTCGAAAAGTTCCTTTTTCCCAAGAAAATACGCCTTGAGCGTCGAAAGAAAAAGGCTTTTCCCGAAACGGCGCGGACGCCCAAGAAAACAGGGAACGCCGGATTCTGCCAAATCGTAGAGATAGTGTGTCTTGTCCACGTACAGAAAATTTCCTGTGCGCAGTTTCTCAAAATCCTGAATCCCGATAGGGAGTTTGCGAATAACTGTCATAAGCGTATCATTTTATAAAATTCTTCAGCACAAAGATAGCGTAAAATTATGGATCTGCCAAACGGACGGTTGCAGGCGTCTGCTGTCTGTATTTTAAATGTCTGTTTGCAGGTTTGCTGTTTCCAAATAATTTTTTTTGCTGATTTAAGGGATTATACTTTCTGACTTTCAATTTCCAGTACAGTTTCCCTGTCGTCGAAATGGTATTTTACGCCTTCGATTTCCTGATAATTTTCGTGTCCTTTGCCGGCAATCAGTACAATATCGCCTCTGACAGCCATCATAAGGGCGGTTTTGATTGCTTCTCTGCGGTTTGTGATACACAGAGTTCTGACGGTTTGCACGGCGTCCAGTCCGGCTTTCATGTCTTCGATTATTGCTTCGGGCTGTTCAAATCGCGGGTTATCGGAGGTAAGAATCAGTTTATCGCTGTTTTCTGCTCCGATACGCGCCATTTTCGGGCGTTTGGTTTTGTCTCTGTTGCCTCCGCAACCAACGACGGTAATCAGATTTATGGAAGCGTCGCGGACGTCGTTTACCGTGTCGAGAACATTTTTGAGAGCGTCCGGCGTATGGGCGTAATCGACTATGACGGTAACGCCCGACGGCAGGCGAATGTTTTCAAAACGTCCGGAAACAGGCGTCATTTTGCTCAATTCGGTCAGTACTTCGTTTTTTTCACGTCCGAGCATGATTGCCGCAGCGTACACCGCCAGAAGGTTGCTGGCGTTGAATCTGCCGGCAAACTTTACCCAAACGTCCGTATTGTCGATGTTCAGTTCCATGCCTTCAAACGAATGTTCGAGAATACGGCACGAAAAATCGGCAGGCGACGAAAGCGCATACGTTTTTATGTTTGCCTTCGAGTTTTGAACCATCACGCCTGAATTTCTGTCGTCGGCGTTAATCAGCGCAAACGAGGCGGTATCGAGGCTGTCGAAAAAACTTTTTTTAGCCTTTATATATTCGTCAAAAGTTTTATGATAGTCAAGATGGTCGTGCGTGATGTTTGAAAATATGCCTCCGGCAAAATGCAGTCCTGCAATACGTCCCTGCACAATGGAGTGCGAACTGACTTCCATAAAGCAGTAGTCGCATCCTGTTTCCACCATCTCTTTTAAGAGGCTGTTGATTGTGATTGCGTCGGGGGTAGTGTGAGTTGTATCTCGACTGTTTTTATCGACACATACGTTAATTGTGGACAGCAGTCCGGTTTTGAAACCCAGACTGCTGAACATGCGATACAGCAGCGTGGCGGTAGTAGTTTTGCCGTTTGTGCCGGTTACGCCTGTCAGTTTCAGTTTTTTTGAAGGTTCGCCGTAATACAGGCTTGCGATTTCGCCCAGCGCGTGTCCGGCGCATTTTACGCGAACATAACAGACTGTTTCTTTCAAACTTTCTGGAAACTGTTCGCATACGACTGCCGTTGCTCCGTTTTCGATTGCGGAATCAATAAAATTGTGTCCGTCGGCTTTTTCGCCCCTGATGGCGAAAAACAGCGTATTGCCCGATATTTTTCTTGAATCGAAACTTAGTCCGGTAATTTCCGTTTCATCATTACCCCTGATTTCCAGAATATTTATATTATTCAATAAATTTTTAAGCGTCATAAAGCATATATATTTTCAGGCTGCGAAGGTACAAAGTATTGTGAAAATCTGAAAATGCACTTTAAAAAAAGGGCGCGATTTATCGCGCCTTTACTCAGGGGAAATCCAATTTTTCCGACGGCTGCAAGGTAGAACCGGTGAGTTTTGCCGGTATGAAACTGCGACATCAGCGGTATTTGCAGTAATACGGCGTTTTGTGTTTCTTTGTAACCGTTTGCCGCGCTGCGGAACTCGAATTTGCTGCCGTCTTTCTATTTCTACCGAGCGATGTAATCCTGACGGATTGCAAATTATGACCTGCATGGTAAAACCATTAACCTTTTTTCCAAAAACCATTAACATTTTTTTGTAAAAGGGTTAACCCTTTTGGGTAAAAGGGTTAACCCTTTTGACCAAAACCATTAACCCTTTTGGGTAAAAGGGTTAACCCTTTTTGCCAAACCCATTAACCCTTTCATTTACAGGATCTTTCACTGCATGGAAAAAGCTGTTAAAAAAGGGCTGAAACTCTCCGCAGCTGGTGCGGCTTTTGTTTACGTCTCATCAACGGTATCAGCGGCACGGCTTAAACAGTCGCGCCAGTAACAGAGACTAAAACAGCATCATATTTGAAATCTTGCATCAATGACAAGGGCGCGATTTATCGCGCCCCTACGCCTGTCTGACTGGGAAAACATCATCGTTCATCAATATACAATTAACGTTATTTTGCGGCGCAGACTGGCGTTGCCGTATTCAAATTCAAATTTTTTGCGAGTTGGGTCGCCGTTGTAATTGTAGGCTGAACCGGCGCTGACAAATGCTTTGCGGGCATCGAAAATCTTTGCGCCGGAATGTCTGCCGGAGTTTATTTCGGTGATATTGTTGGTAAATATGTTTCCGCTGTTTGTGATGCTGAAATTCCAGTTTCCGTTTTTTGCTTCCAGTCCGGTTATCCTGTTCAGATGAACGTACTGGCTGGCGGGCAAATCTTTGCATATAAAAACAGTGTCGGATACCGGAAATGCGCTTTTTTTCACCGTCCGCACGTATGCTTTGGCTTTGGACGAGCCGCACTGCGCAGTCGATACCGTATATATATAGGTATGCGTTACCGGAAAATGCCAGCCTGAAACGTTTATTGAAGCCGTTGTAGAGTTTACAATCTGCGTTGTTGGCGACTGCAACTGCGGCGTCCATGTTACTCCGTATCCGCTGGCTGGAAGGTAGAGATAGGCGTTAAGATTGACAGCGCCTTTGTCCGGTTCTACATGTATGCGAATATCATGCGGACGGAAAGCGGACATTACGTTAAGAAATACAGGCTTTGATGTTGCGCGACAGCCGTTTTTGCCGGTGTTTGAGGCGGCAGCGGCTACAAAGCGGTAGTATCCGGTATTTGACGACGATATGCTTGAAAGACTGAAGTTGTTGACTATGGAGTCTGTGCCGGAGGTCTGGATTGAGTTTGGCACAATGCTCCAGTCGGTCGGCTGGAAAACGTTGCCTGTCTGCGAGTATTCCCAATGCGAGGCAAGTCCTGCACCGAATGTTCCGTCGTCGCGATATTTGCCGGTCAGCGTTACCTGTCCGGCGGTGCATACGGTCAGCGTGTCGCCAGCTCCGGAGATGTTTGCCGCCGGTACGCACAGCCTGATTTCGACGTCGTCCAGTACAAAGTCGTTTCTGCCGGAACCGGCTGCGTTGCTGTATATTTTCAGAACTGCGCCGGAATGTCCGGCAGGAACGGGCAGCGAAAAGCCGTAGCTGCGCCATTTCAACTGTCCGGCGGCATCGTGCGGGATTGCGCCGGTTGTGAATACTGCAATCAGGTTGCCGTTAATGTCCAACAGCTCGAACCTTAATTCGGGGTTATGTTGCTGTCCCCCTGCTATGTTGAGCGGTACAAGACTGGCAGCCCATACGGAAAAGAACATGCTGTAACCGTCGCACAGTCCGGATATTGCATGTTCGTAGAGTTTCTTCGATTCTGTCGATGCGTCAACCATAAACATGTATCCTCGCGAGGTGTCTTTCGGGAAAGTGTGGTCGCTGAAGCCTGTGTGCCATGCTGCGCTGTTTGAATAGTCGTTGCGTTTGAGCAGCCAGTAAGCGTTTGGTCGAGACAGGTTGTTGGCGTTCAGGAAACTGTACTCGGTGCTACCGGCAGGCAGCGGAGTCGGGCTTACGCGCGGGTCGGTCGGCTGGTTGCCGCCGAAATCTTCACGGAATACAGGCGTTCCCTTTACGGCGCAGCTTGTCGAGTCTAACGCTCCGCCGCAGCTGGCGCTCTGCAACAGTTCAACTTTTATGCGCGGCGTCAGCGGATTTCCCCTGTAAACCGGTTCAGCCCAGAATGTTTCGTTGCCTGAGCCGTTCTTTCTCAATACAAGAGTGTCGGTACTGCGCGATAACAGCACATTCTGCGAACTGTACCAGTTGTAAGTTACGCCGGAAATTTTTTTGAACGATATTTTAGCGTCTGCATCAGGACAGGCAATGAATGTTTGCGCGGTTTGACGGTTTACCACTACATATACTTTGGCTGTTGTAAGACTGTCGGCAGTAAGCGAATATGTCAGCGAATCTGTGCCGTAGAATCCGGTATTGGGAGTATAATATACCGTATCGTTTGAAACGGAGAGCGTACAGTTGCCTGTCCTGTCTGTAATAATGATACTCTGAACGCCGCACGATACAGGTATAAAGTCGTTTTTTGTAACCGCTACCGGCAGTCGTGCATAAGAAGCAACGCTGACCGTATCGTTTTTTGCCTCCATCATGCTTTGGACAAGCGTTATTGAAGACGAGAATCCGCGACATACGCCTTCCGTTACATAACATGTATAAACGCCTTCATGCGAAGTCATGTATGTAGAATCGGTTGCTCCGGCAATTTTCACCTGATTGCAGTACCACTGATAAGTGCGCCTGTATTTGACAGCGCCGACCGGCAACGCCGTCAGTTTCAAAGGCGAGCCTGCGCCGTTTTTTTGAGTACAGATACTTGTGCCGCCGTTAGAAATAACGTCGTATTTGAGAATACAGGCGGAGGCTGAAAAGTAATTATTGCCCAGATTACAGTCCGTATAGCCGTAGGAAGGAAACACATTGCCGCCGTCGTCCATTACAGACGCCCATATCAGCCTGTCATTGAAGTCGGGAGTTAAAACGGTTGAATTAACGATGAACATGCGTATGATCGATTCGCCCGGAAATATATCTACTCCTACGGTATGGCTTGTACCGAGTGGTTTTAACAGCGTTTTGTCTCTGATATAATCATAACCCGGATTTGTACCCCCGTCGTAGAACATTATCGGAGTATTGGCGTTGATTGTTGCCGACCCCTTGTTGCGAATATAGAGGTTGACGTATGCAGTTTTTTTGTTGGCGCTTAAAGTTACGGACATGTCGTACAGGTCGGCGTCGGGGTTTCGCACGACGGGAGTATATGTGGCTCCGTCGCGGACAACCGGCTGCTGTACCCAGTGCGTGTTGTAGGGATAAACGGTATCGCCGTTTCCGTCTTTGTATGCTGTCAACATGGGCGTAGTTTTTGCCGGAACAGTCAGGTCTTCGTTTATCATGCGCGGATTGTACATTGGCTGATTCCATACCGGCGGACAGGGCGACCATTTGGGACTGCCCGATTCGTATTCCCATACATATACATAACTGTATGAGTTGAAACCCTTGTTGTTGAAGTTCATTGTAACAATATCGGCGCTGCCGTCCATGTTAACGTCTGCAATTACAGGCGCTTCGTATCCCGTATAGGAAATTGTTCCCATGTCGGGCGTTTTGAAACGTATAACATTATTGTTGTTGTTTACGGTTGCATCGTATGGAACGTAAACCTGACGGGACGGCGAAATGACGCGAATACTTTTTTCGTCCTTGTAGCACACGTCCATAGCACCGTCGTTGTCGAAATCGAACATTGTGATACCGGTGATATGCGAGCGATCGACAACTTCCATTGTCCACGACAGTTTCAGACGTTCTTCAAGCGGCGTACTGTTTATGTTGACGGGGTCGGCGTGCCATGTCCAGCCGAGTATAAAACCGTTGGTTGTCTGAAAGTCGTTATCGGTGTTAAAGCGTGGATTGCTGACAAAACCGTTGCCGTCAACGGTAAAACCGTCTGATTTTATTGCGTCGGGGTGTGGTTTTACGCGCGAAGATTCCCGTTTGGAACTTTTGCCCTTGCCGCCGTCGGTATAAAGACGTCCGGTAATGAAGCAAAGTTCAGGCATCTTTTGCGTTTTGTCGAAACTGTCGTGAAATCCGTTTATATCGCCAACAAAGGGATACGAAAAGTCATGACCTTCCCAGCCGTCTTCAAAAAGCAGCATTGCAGCTTTCGCCTGCGTCGAGTTGTTTACCGGATCCCATACATAAATTATAAAACGCTGATTGTCCTCCCAGTCCCAGTCAATCAGGTTCATGACAATAATATCCAGTTTGCCGTCCATGTCAATATCGGCTACAACCGTGAAACCGTCGGACAGATATATGGTTTTGTTTATGTTGCCGTTTTCTCCCGTTTTTACGGTAACGCTTGAAGGACCTTGAATAATATAGTCAAGCGCGGGTTTGCCACCTGCGCCGTTTTTCATTTTGTAAACCTTGCTGCCTGCAATAATATCCAAAATTCCGTCGCCGTCAACATCTGCTATCGCCATGCACGGCGAATACTGGTCGGAGTGCCGCGCGACGGGTTGCCGTCCAACGTATGCGTAGTTATTCTGGTATGTTGCAATATTTGAAGCGGTTGGATTTGTGTTAAAAGTATTCAGAGTTTGTAGCGTGCAGACTTTGTTGCCGCTCAAACCGTCGTATATTTTATTGTAAACAAGAACTTCCGGCGTACCGTCGCCGTTAATATCGGCGATATATGGAATACCGGCGCCGTATATTTTGCAGTCCATACCGGTTCCTATATCGCTTTTGTAGCCATCGACAGCGCCATATTTGTCCCACATAACGCCGAATCCGATTATTTTTCGATTGCTGTCAATTTGCGGTGTCAGAGCGTATATTCGTCCGTCGCTGCCGGTTTCAACCACAACTATTTCAGCTTTTCCGTCCCTGTTAAGGTCTGCAATAGCCAGATGCCCCGGCGAATTGTGGCGCGGATCGTTGCGCAGCTGAAACTGAGAATTAAATTTGTGATTTAATTTTGTTACATTCGACGTAATCCATTCAGTGTTGCCGTCGGGACCAATGTCTATCGACCAGATTCTGTCTCCTGTCTGTCCGTCAAATATGTGGATATATCTGCCATAAGACGAGAGTCCGTTTCCGTCGTTGTTGTTGTCTCTTAACCCAAGCGCTATAATTTCGGGTTTTCCGTCTCCGTTTATATCGCCCACCAGCGGCATTGAAAAACCGTCGAGCCTTATTGAATTACCCCTTGTGTCCTGATTTTTTGATGTGTTGAATTTTTCATGCACCTTAAAAGATATACCATGCGGCATACCTGTATGGCACTGCAAATCTCTGTCAACAATATTTGCCGGACTGTTATATTTTGCCATGTGTACAGTCAGCGCAGCCTTGCCAGTTACCGTGCCGCAGCGGACAAGATACTCGACAGTTACACTGCCGCCTGTAAAAAAAATTGAAGGCGTAAACACAATATAATTGCCGCTGACCGAAGCCACGCCCTGCATAATAGGAGACAGTGTGGAGGCTATACTCAGGGTATAATTACTGCATGGAACAGTATCGTTAAGCATAACGTCCTTAACTATGGTTTGCAAAGGACCGGTATATGCAACATCATCGTGCAGTTTAAACACGTTTTGACTAAAAGCATTGTATGCCATAGATGTTATGACATACAACACTGAAAAAATTTTAAAAATCTTTCTCATCTTGCTTCAACTTCATACTTTTTATTTTCCGGTGCAAAAGTATATATTATTTTGATAATAACCAACATGTTTTACTAATAAAATTATATATGTCTGAAAACAAGTATATTGTAAACGAAAAAAATCAATATTCTGTCATATTCAGCACAGATTTTGTCATTAAAATTCTGTAATTTATTACTTTTTTCGATTAATTGTAACAGTGTGTTAACATTATAAAGATACAGTAAAACATAAAGACATATCAAAATTATGCGAATATAGATAAAACAATATTAATTATTAATACAAAATTATGTATAATTAGATACTCGCATATAATTATATGTTATAAAACATTATTTAAAAAAGTGTAATTTCAACTTTGTAACATTTTTGTAACACACAAAATTCACAGAAAACTGCACATCATAACATCTGTATCAATTCGATTTTCGTCGGCGTATTTTTTTTGCGGAGCTGAAATATGACAGCTGCTGTATCAATTTACCAGTTTTTTACTCTTCGCGCAAAAGACAAAATAAATAATGCAATGCAAAATATCAGGAAAAATTCATATATTTGTGGAAAATTTTAATACAGAAAAATGAAGTATGAAACATGTAAAATTACTGGAAAACAGAAAATTGAAAAAAGAAAGGCAGAGATTTGGGTGTCTCTGCCTGACTTTGTTGAACAAACCTATGAAAAACTAACTTACACGCTATATAAACAAACACTTACTGAAAAAGTTCAAAAAGATGCTGGAAAATGATACTGTAAAATTAAGAGCGCTTGAACCTGACGATGTCAATCTGCTGTATCTGTGGGAAAATGACCCCGATGTCTGGCTCGTTGGCGAACGGGTCGAACCTTATTCCAAATTCGATATAGAAAGATATATTCTTTCCGAAGGCGATATTTTCGCCAACCGACAGTTGCGTCTTATGATTGAACGCAAGCACGACGGAGTTGCAATAGGCGCAGTCGATTTATTCGATTTTAATCCGCTTCACCGCAGAGCCGGAATAGGACTTCTGATTTATCAGCCTGAAAACCGTGGCAGGGGGTACGCCGGCGAAGCGTTGAAAATTATTGTCAATTACGCATTTTCGTTATTGAACATACATGTTTTGTACTGCAATGTTTCGGCAAATAATATCAGCAGCCTGCATTGCATGAAAAAAGCGGGATTTACGGAATGTGGCGTAAAAAAAGAGTGGAACATAACCCCGTCGGGAAGAGTGGACGAAATTATGCTGCAACTGATTTGCGGAAATGAAAAAATGCAGAAAATGTAAAAAAACGGTAAAAAAACAAAATATTGCTGTATTCAAATAACTGATAATTCATAATTCAATATGTTTTTACACGTATAACAGTTTGAATTTCAAGTCAATTGTAAATTTTTTTGCATAATTGTCAAAAATATGTCTAACTTTGAAAAAATTTATATAATGTTTTATTAATGTTAAATGTCAAAAATATATGGTTATAAAGAATAAATTATTTTCATGTTTTATATTGTCCGTACTGATGTTTACGGCATGTACAAACCAGTCGTTATCCGACAGAACCGTAAAAACGGCTGTTCCCAAACGCGCAGCAAATCAGACCGATGTGCTGCAACTTAAAGCAGACCCGATACCTGTTGTACGGATTGCCGTTATTGGTTTGGGAATGCGCGGACCTGGCGCCGTTTATCGAATGACGCATATAGAAGGAGTAGAAATCGTAGCCCTGTGCGACGTGCTGGAATCGAACGTAAAAAAGGCAAACGAAACGCTTACAAAGAAAGGACTTCCACCGGCTCAGGAATTTTATGGCGACACGTCGGTATGGCGTAAAGTTACCGCCCTGCCAAACGTCGATCTCGTTTATATTGCAACCGACTGGAAAAATCATGCAAAAATTGGCATACAGGCAATGAAAGACGGCAAACACGTGGCTATCGAAGTCCCCGCAGCCGTTTCGATGGACGAAATCTGGGCGTTGATCAACACGTCCGAACAAACCAGAAAACACTGTATGCAACTCGAAAACTGCGTTTACGACTTTTTTGAACTTACAACGCTGAACATGGTGCAGCAGGGAATTTTGGGCGAGCCAGTACATGGCGAAGGCGCTTATATTCACGGGCTGCAACCATACTGGGAAACATACTGGAACGACTGGCGCATGGACTTTAACAAAACGCACAGAGGCGACGTCTATCCTACTCACGGAATAGGACCGGTCTGTCAGGCGATGAACATTCACCGCGGCGACAAAATGAACTTTCTTGTTGCAGTCGATACCAAAGCCGCCGGCAATCCTGCCTATCTTAAAGAAAAACGCGGCGAAGAAGTCAAAAATTTCCGCAACGGCGACCACACCACTACGCTTATCCGCACAGA
>JAIROW010000252.1 GCA_031257315.1 Prevotellaceae bacterium | reverse complement strand
GCCTGTAAAGGCAGAACCCTGTGGAGCAGAAAATATTCAAGTTCTGGCTTTCAGCCAGTTATTTGGGATTATGTTTGTCCGTATGTCAAACGACATACGGTTATGAAAATTCTGGCTTTCAAGCCGTTATATACTCAATTAAATTTACATAAACAATAGTGATTAATTATCTGTGAATTTTTTATTACCTTTGTCGCCGTCATTTTGCTTTTTTGTTTTTTTTTGTTCTTAATCATCAAAGATAAGTGAAAATGTCGAAACTGCAAAATTTTCAGTTACAAAACTTTGCAGTTATTTTATAGTTTTTTACGGATTTAAGAAAATACGGGAAACAGTTATGATAATAAGCGTCAGCAGACGGACAGATATACCTGCATATTATGCAGACTGGTTTTTTAACAGGATAAAAGAGCGTTATGTTTTTGTCCGAAACCCGATGAACATACATCAAATCAGTAAAATCAGCCTCAAACCCGATGTTGTTGACTGTATTGTTTTTGGAGTAAAAATCCAAAACCGATACTTGAAAAACTTCAATTAATAAAAGAATACAAATATTATTTCCAATTTACTCTTAATCCGTATGACAGTGATATAGAAATAAACCTTCCTGACAAAAGCGATATGATTGAAACTTTTAAAAGATTATCTGACATTATTGGTCCTCAAAAAATTATTTGGCGCTATGATCCGGTTTTGCTTAATCGCAAGTATAATATCTCATATCATACGGATAAATTTTATGAATTTGCCGGAAAATTGAAGGGATATACGGAAAAAATCACATTCAGTTTTATTGATTTTTATAAAAAAAATACGGAAAATCTTAAATCGGCTGGAATTGAAGCAATAACACATGAAGAAAAAAACAGTATCGCCGGCAGTTTTTCACGGATTGCAAAAGAAAACAGCCTTTTTATAGATACCTGTGCAGAGGACATTGATTTATCAGTACATAATATATCTCATGCCAGATGTATTGACGACAGGTTAATCGCAAAAATAACAGGCTGTAATTTTATCGCTGAAAAAGATAAAAACCAGCGCTTGGAGTGCGGCTGTGCCGTAAGTATTGATATAGGCGAATATAATTCATGTTCAAACGGTTGTGTTTACTGCTATGCAAATCACAACCGGTCAACTGTTGCAAACAATGTCGGTAAACACAACAGATTTTCACCTCTGTTACTTGGAGAAATAACTGATAATGATACAGTCAGAGAGAGAAAAGTATCTTCTGACATAACATTTCAGAAAACTCTTTTTTGACTTTGGCGCTACTGAATGTTCACGAATAATAAAAACTGGCAGGCAGTTTATTCAAACAATGAATTTAGAAAAAACCATGTTTGAATTTTATCGTAGTTTACAAACTCAACTCCGTAACAGTTCGACAAAATCCTGCTGTTGCAACTGTTTGATATACGCTGCAATGCGATATTCGTAGTTTTTTTCGTTATTGAAATGTTCTGCAAGAGCTTCTGCAATTTCATGAACAGTACGTTTTCCGTCAATCAGATTTAACACCGCTGTGCCGTGTTTTTCAAGTCTGACACGAATTGTTGCCGATTTATTTTTCGGAACAAAATATTTTTGCATGAATTTACTCCTGAAACGGGGAAAAACTATAACCAGCAGTTCTCCCTCGTTTTCAGTTGTAATGTGTTTACTGATTTTGGGAATTAAATCAAACAGATTCATTAAATCAAATCAGAAATTAAAATCATATTTTTTTTGCGTTTCGTAACGGTATGGTAACAAGAAAATATCCGACGGCTAAAACAATCAGCAAACCGATTAAATATGATGGATTTGCAAAAATGTTTGCTTTTTCAATAAAAATATCGAATACTGCAAATATTGCAATAACCAGTCCCATAAGAGCTTCGCCGGCAATCAGACCGGAAGCAAGCAAAACGCCTGTGTTTTCGACTTTTGCAAGTTGATTTTCGTTATATTTTCTGCGTGCGGTGTATAAATCAACAACGCCTTTGATTAAACCTCCTGCAAAAATGGCGCACACCGTTCCAAACGGCAGGTACATTCCTACAAATATCAGCATGGGGCTTTTTATACCCATCATGATAAATGATACGCCGAGAACCAGACCGGCAATAATGAGTATCCATGTCATTCCTCCGCCGACAATTCCTTTGGAAAGCGTTGCCATCAGTCCGGCTTGCGGCGCCGGCAGGGTTTTGCCTCCGAATCCTTCGCCGCCCATGTTTATATCTCCCTGATTTAGAAGAATAAGAACTCCGAACATTACTGCGCCCGAAAGTATTACGCCAATAATGTCGCCAATCTGCATTTTCCAAGGCGTGCCGCCGAGTATGTGTCCTGCTTTTAAATCCTGAAACATTTCGCCTGCAACGGCTGCTGCAACGCAAACAATAGCGGCAATTCCAAGCGTCGCAGCCACACCGCCTGTCTCGGCGTTAACTCCGCAGGCGACAAGAATAAGAGACGTAACAACGAGCGCGGTAAGCGTAAGTCCGCTTATTGGGTTATTGCTTGAACCTATAATTCCAACTAAATAACCCGATACGGCTGCAAAGAAAAATGCGAGAATAATCATCACTGTCGCGGCTACTATTGCTACCGGAACAGAAGTGTTGAATATAAATTTTGTGATTATAAATGTAAGAACGGCGGCGCAGCAAATACCTGTAAGCGTCCATATTGATTTCAAATCTTTTTCGGTGCGTTCAACAGAATCAGCCGAACTCATGGTTGCACGTTTCAGGTCTTTCACCGAGCGTTTTAAGCCAGTTCCCAAACTTTTACGCATACGATACAGGGTGAAACATGCGGCAACCAACATTCCTCCGATAGCAATTGTACGGACAGTTTCTTTCCATACCACTGTTGCCGCATTTTCCCATGCAGTGAGAGAATCTGCGGCAAGTCCCTCATTTACAGGCAATGACGCCACAAAAGAGTCTCCCAGAAGCATTAACAGAATAGGCGTCATCAATCCCCAAGCCATTACGGAACCGCTGAAATTAAGCGCAGAAAGACGCGGTCCGATAATGTATCCTACTCCAATATAGGCGGGACTGATTTCGGGACCGCCAAGATTAAATCCTCCGTTCAATCCGATTTTTGATGCGGTAGTCGATATCCCTGCTTTAAAAAAATGCGTCCATTCGACGGCAAAAAGTTTAACAGAACCGGCAATTTTTATAAGCGCTCCGGCAATCATTGCCGAAAAAAGAAATTTTGAACCGCCGGCTTCGCTCTGTCCTGTTTTGTGAATTTCGGCGGCAGCCACACTTTCGGGGAAAGGCAATTCCCTGTCTTCGACCATTACGCGGCGAAGCAAAGCAACAAACAATACGCCAAGAGAACCGCCTGTTATTAAAATCAGCGAGGCTGTAATATAGCTGCTTAACGAGCTAAATTCTTCGTTGCTCCATACTCCCGAAATGTAAAATGCCGGCAGCGTAAAAATTGCGCCTGCCGCTACCGATTCGCCTATTGAACCGACGGTACGGGTGAAGTTTTCTTCAAGAATACTTCCTTTAAATAATCGCAAAATCGCCATGCCTATAACCGCAGCCGGATATGTTGCGGCAATGGTCATTCCGGCTTTTAATCCCAGATAGGCATTGGCGGCGCCAAGTACAACCGCCAGTACAAGCCCGATGAGCAATGCCCGGACTGTAAATTCTTTCATGTTTGTGTTTGACTGAACAAACGGAACAAATTTTTTATCTTTTGCCATATTTTATTAAAAATTTTTATACATTAAATACGGTTTAGGCAGTTACTTTTTCCAACCGTTTAATAATGGAAAAAATGAATGTTGCAGACAATATGCAGCAGACAATCAGCACTCCCCAGAAAGCGAGCAGCGGCAATTTGTCCCAAAAAGCGCCCATAACGCCTACCAGCAGATTTCCCACAGCCGTAGCCGCCAGCCAGCCGCCCTGCATCAGTCCCTTGTACTGAGGCGGAGCAACTTTGGCTACAAATGCCATACCCATTGGACTGAGGAACAGTTCTGCCAGCGTAAGTACTAAATAAGAGCCAATCAACCAGTTGGGCGACACCAGCACATCTGAAATACCGTTAATATCTGCCGGCGATTTCAGCCCGAACGAAGCAAACAGCAAAATCATAAATCCTGTGGCTGCAATTAACATGCCGTAGCCGATTTTGCGCGGCGCAGACGGTTCTCTTTTTCGAGATTCGAGATATGTAAACAACGCTATCGAAGCCGGAGTTAACAGTACGATAAACAGCGGATTAAACTGCTGGAATATTTGCGGAGTAATGGTAACGGTTTCGGTGGCATTTTGCACGCCGGCAAAATAATATACAGCAAGTCCTGCAATACCGATAAGAATAAGAATACTGCCGGAGAGCGGGTTGCGTTTTCCTCCAAAAAGTCCAACCGTTGCCAGATAAATGCCGTAAACAACTGCTATTAATGGCAATAAACCCATCAGTGAAAAAATAATATTATGAGCGGGCGAAATCTGACTTGCAGTATAATCGCGGGCAAAAAATGTCATACACAATCCGTTCTGATGAAACGACATCCAGAAAAATATAACAACGAAGAATACCAGCATCAGAGCGATAATCCGTTCACGCACCTGTGCTTTTGAGAGCGTTGCCGTCTGTTCGTTTTTGCTGGCTTCTTTCAGTTGCTGTTTATAGGTTTTATCAACCATTTTCCACGTGCGACGGAACAGTACGAATACCAACAGTGAAATAATCAAGCTGAAACAGGCTACGCTAAATGCTAAATTATATGATTTGCTAAGAGAATTATCTACATACGATTTGCCGAAATTTTCAGAAAATTTGTCGGGATTGACAGGGTCGCCGTACAGGGTCGCATCAGTTAC
This sequence comes from Prevotellaceae bacterium, assembly GCA_031257315.1. GTDB lineage: Bacteria > Bacteroidota > Bacteroidia > Bacteroidales > UBA932 > JAIRLF01. Next base: position 19 of record JAIROW010000252.1, on the reverse strand, counting down.
CTTGACGGCGTTGATGCGG